>OMQY01000263.1 GCA_900313405.1 uncultured Eubacteriales bacterium | reverse complement strand
TCTCGAAGAGGGTAAGCCTGAGAAGATCATCGCTGACAGGATCGTTCCCGGTCAGATCAAGAACTTCTACAAGCTCAACGTTCTCGTAGATCAGGAGTATGTTAAGGATGACTCCATGACAGTTGCTCAGTACATCGCTTCCGTTTCCAAGGAGCTCGGTACAGACATCTCTGTCGTTTCCTTCACACGTTATCAGCTCGGTGAGGGTATCGAGAAGAAGGAAGATGACTTCGCTGCTGAGGTTATGAAGCAGGCTGGTCTCTGATCCCGAACAAAGAATAGAACCAAGAGGGATGTCTCTTTTCGGAGACATCCCTTTTTATATGTTTATTTCTCGAAAATCGAATAGACAGTAGAGAATTCTCTCTTTGGTCTTTTATTATCAACCGATAAAAGATAAAATAGAAGACAAATGTAAACGGAGGAGAGAATATGTCTGATACCAAATATAAGCGCATCCTGCTGAAGATATCGGGAGAGGCTTTGGCCGGGGAGAACAAGGTCGGCATAAACGACGAAGTACTCAAGAACATCACGGCCAATATCAAGGCTGTATCCGATCTTGGAGTCGAGGTTGCCGTAGTTGTCGGCGGAGGTAACTTCTGGCGCGGCAGGACATCCGAGAATATGGATCGAGTTACTGCCGATCATATGGGAATGCTCGCCACGCTGATGAATGCTCTTGCAGTATCCGATGCTCTCGAACAGCATGGTGCAGTTACGAGAGTCCTCTCAGCGATCGACGTAAGACAGATGGCTGAGCCCTACATCAGGAAGAGGGCGGTCAGGCACTTGGAGAAGGGAAGGATCGTCATCTTTGCCTGCGGTACGGGTAATCCTTATTTCTCGACGGATACCGGTGCAGCTCTGAGAGCTACCGAGATCGGTGCTGACGTATTTATGAAGGCTACTATGGTTGACGGCGTATATGATAAGGATCCCAACGTATATCCCGATGCCAAGAAGTATAAGACAGTATCTCACGATGAGGTCCTGCAGCTCAATCTCAAGGTCATGGATGCTACAGCTGCTGCCCTGTGCCGTGATAACAACACAAAGATACTCGTTTTCTCCATGCAGGATCCCGAGAATATCGTTCGCATAGTCAAGGGCGAAGATCTCGGAACTCTGGTAGAATAAGAATATAAGCCTTAAGGAGGGTAATAAGATGATAGAGATCACCAAGAATGATTATGATGCAGTTGAATCCAAGATGGATAAGGCTATCAATAACCTTCAGGAGAACCTTAACGCTATCAGGGCAGGAAGAGCTAATCCTCATGTTCTCGATCGCATAACGGTAGATTACTATGGTGCACCTTCACCTCTTAATGCCGTAGCTAATATCCAGGTTCCCGAAGCCAGGATGATCACTCTGGCACCCTGGGATCCGTCAATGCTCAAGGAGATCGAGCGTGCTATCCAGGCATCCGACCTGGGGATCACTCCTACAAATGACGGTAAGATCATCAGACTTGCTTTCCCTATCCTTACAGAGGAGAGACGTAAGGATCTCGTTAAGCAGGTCAAGTCATATGCAGAAGAGACAAAGGTCGTTATCCGTAATAACAGACGTGAATTCATCGATAAGATGAGAGGTGCCAATAAGAAGAAGGAACTCACGGACGATTCCCTTAAGGAATACGAAGAGAAGGTTCAGAAGATTACGGATAAGTATGTTAAGAAGGTTGATGACATCTGTGCTGACAAAGAGAAAGAACTGATGGAGATCTGATCTTCCGACTGATAGAGGTATCGACCCTGGAAGCGAAGTGACAAAGCTTCGCTTCTTTTCTGAGAAGAGGAGTGCGCATGGCTTTATTTAAGCAAAAGAAGACATTTGATACAGACGGACTTAAGGTACCTGTCTCACTCGGCGTAATAATGGACGGCAACGGGAGATGGGCCCGTAAGCGTATGCTTCCGAGAAGTGCCGGCCATAGAGCCGGAGCAGAGAATCTTAAGGAACTCGTCAGGAATTGCTGCAATTACGGTGTTAAATATCTTACCGTATATGCCTTCTCGACCGAGAACTGGTCACGTCCTCAGGATGAGGTCGATCAATTGATGAAGCTGTTCATCGAGTTTTTTGATAAATACGATCCCGAACTCGCGGAAGAAGATATCAGGGTCAGGTTTACCGGTGATATCGAGAATCTCCCCGAGGCGAACAGAGAAGTCTGCAAAGTCGCAGAGGAGCGTTCTAAGAACAGAAAGAGGATGCAGCTTATCGTTGCACTCAATTACGGCGGCAGGAGAGAACTTGAGAATGCCGTAAGAAGGATCGCTCTTGATGTTAAAGAGGGGAAGATCGCTCCCGGTGAGATCACCGAGAAGACCATATCCGATAATATGTATCTTCCCGATGTTCCGGATCCTGAACTGATCATCAGACCGAGCGGAGAGATGAGACTGTCGAATTTCCTGTTATGGGAATCAGCCTATGCCGAATTCTGGGTATCTGAAGTACTCTGGCCGGATTTCAGTTATGATGATCTCACACAGGCTTTCATGGACTTTACCAAGAGAGACCGCAGGTTTGGCGGCCTAAGTAAGGAGGACCACTGATGAAACAACGGGTAATTACAGGATTCTTTTTTACACTCGGAGTCCTCGCATTTGTCGTTCCGGCATACTGGTTTCCTCTCATAATGACTCTGTTTGCCGTCATAGTCGGAGGTGTCGCATTCTATGAGATGATCAAAGCACTGAAGGCAGGTGATATGGAGCCATCTGTCCCGCTTATGGTATCAGGCGGAGTGTTGAGTATCGTTCTGTTCGCTCTTTCATATCTTATGGATATCAGTCTTTGGGCATCTTTGTGTCTTTATTCTGTCGTTGCGCTCATCTTTGCTATGGCATGTGTCATTATTCCGTCCATATTCCGTAAGGAGGGCAACCATCTTCACGACGGTCTGATCACCGCAGCATCTTTTCTCTATATCACTTTTCCCATGTTCTGCCTTTGTGCGGTCGCGGCAATACCGGAACACGGATGGTTCTATATGGTTCCGGCTTTGGCATCTGCATGGGTTTCTGACGTTTTTGCCTATTTTACCGGCGTAACGCTCGGCAAGCATAAGATCGTTCCGCATATCAGCCCCAAGAAGACATGGGAAGGCTGTATCGGAGGTGCAGTATGCTGTGCTGCCGCCATAGCAGTCTACTTTGATATTGTTATCTACGATATGGTCGGGATCACGATCAATAAGTATCTCTTTACCGTATTTGCATTTGCTCTGGGATTCATGATCTCGGTAATGTCTCAACTTGGTGACTGGCTCGCGTCTCTTGTAAAGCGCAGGGTCGGGATCAAGGACTACGGCAATATCTTTCCGGGACACGGAGGTATGCTCGACAGGTTCGACAGTGTATTCTTCACTGTTCCGACAGGTGTTCTTCTTGCCCTGGCAGCGATATATTTTACAAAATAAGAAGGGAAATAACGGGAATTAACCTATTATGAGAAAACTATCTGTTCTTGGTTCTACAGGTTCTATAGGGACACAGACACTCGAGGTCGTAAGAAACGCACCCGATCAGTTTAAGGTCATCGGATTATCTTGCGGCAGAAGTGTTGATATGCTCGCTTCGCAGATAATAGAGTTTGAGCCTCAAGCAGCTTCCGTTGCAGATGATAATGCTGCAACATCGCTCAAAGAGATACTTTCTGCAAAAGGGTATAAAGGAAAAACAGAGATCATGAGCGGCCCTGATGCCGCTTCTGACATAGCAACGCTTGACGATGCGGATACCGTTCTCGGTGCCATAGTCGGCGTTGCAGGCCTTAAGCCCACATATGATGCAATAATGAAGGGCAAGGATATAGCTCTGGCAAATAAAGAGACACTTGTTGCCGGAGGAGATGTTATCATGCCTCTTGTGAAGGAAAAGGGTGTAGATCTCCTTCCTGTGGACAGTGAACACTGCGCCATATGGCAGTGCCTTTGGGGCGAGAAGCGTCAGGATCTTGACCGGATCCTGATTACTGCCTCAGGCGGACCGTTCAGAGGCTGGTCGCGGGAACAGCTTGAAGAAGTCACTGTAGAGAAGGCATTGGCTCATCCGACATGGAAGATGGGCGGTAAGATCACGATCGATTCTTCTACTATGATGAACAAAGGTCTCGAGGTGATAGAGGCAGGGCATCTGTTCGGTGTATCCGTGGATAATGTCGATGTCGTAGTTCATCCGCAGAGTGTTATCCATTCCATGATCAGGATGAAGGACGGCTCGGTACTGGCTCAGATGGGCAAGCCCAGTATGATCCTGCCGATAATGGTTGCACTTTATTATCCGGAGAGAGGTCCCCGTATACTTGATGAATTTGATCCGTTCGATCCGTCTTGCAGCAATCTTACTTTCGAAAAGTGTGATACAGGTGTATTCAGATTGCTGGCACTGGCTTATTCGGCAGGAAGATCAGGCGGACTCCTTCCTGATGTAATGAATGCCGCGAACGAAGCGGCAGTCAATGCTTTCCTGTCCGGCAGGCTCTCATATCTTGATATCGAGAGGAGCGTTTACACAGTCTGTGAAAGATTTGAGTCTACATCCCATAAATCGGACATTAGTATTGATACAATATTGGAAGCAGACAAAGATGCACGTAAGATAGCAGAGGAATTGATAGGCTGATGAGTATTAGTATCTGGAGTATTCTTGTAGTTATATTAATGCTTGGACTGCTCGTGACGATCCACGAGTTAGGTCACTTCTGGGCTGCCTGTCTTTTGCGTATCAAGGCTTACGAGGTATCGATCTTTGTGGGTCCCAAGCTGGTATCATGGACCCGTAAAGGCGTTGACTATTCAATAAGATGCCTGCCATTCGGAGCTTATGTAAGATTTACGGAGATAGCAGAGGACGGGACGCCCGTCCAGAGTGATGATCCGGCTGAGCTTATCAATCAGCCGAGATGGAAGAGGCTGCTGGTAGCTTTGGCAGGACCGTTCATGAATATGGTCCTCGGTATTATCCTCTTCGTAATATTCTTCTCTGTAGCGGGATTCTATTCACTCGAGATAGGTACGACATATAAGGACACCCAGCTCTACGGGCAGGAGTATGAAGTCGGCGATAAGATCGTAGCCATCAACGGACATCCTGTTTACACTTATCTGGATTTTTTCTATGAGATGAACGATGCCAAGCCGACACAAGATATGACCATAACGCTTCGTGATGACGACGGTGATAAGTATGATCTTACACTTGTACCTGAGATATATACACGTCCCATGCTCGGGATAACCCACTGGGAAGGAACCGATAATGAGTATAACGGATGGGAGATAATCGAAGTAAACGAGCTTCAGAATAACGGCGATCCTGTCCTTAAGCCGGGCGATTATCTTACGGAGGTTGACGGTTATCACGTTGATTCGGAGGAGTTCTTCGAATACTTCAACAATCTCGGCGAGGGTGAGCCCATGCTCCTGACTTACTATAGGGATGGAGAGATACATGAGGATGAATGCAGTAAGACCATGATCACGGGTGCCAATGACAGAGGTGTCAGGATCACCAGATATGAAGTCGATTCGCCGTCTGTCTTCCTTAAGGCTCTCGGTTATTCTGCCAAGATGCCGCTTACGATCGTTAATGTAAGCATCAAATCGATAGGTGACGTATTTGACGGTGAAGAGGAAGTTTACAACATGGTGTCGGGGCCTGTCGGTGTAACCTCAGTCGTTTCTGAAGTAGTAGACGACAAAGAAGAAGAGACCGAGGATAAGGTAACAAGCATCATTATGCTTGCTGCCGTTATATCCATCGGGCTTATGTTTACGAATATGCTTCCGATCCCGGGTCTTGACGGTGTTCAGGTCATCCTTATAGTCGTTGAGATGATACTCGGTCGTAAGCTCTCCGAGAAGTCGGAGAATATGATCAATATAGTCGGATTCTTTATTCTTGTAGGATTAGTCATCTTTGCCTTTGCATCTGATATCATCCGCATCATCAAAGGCGGTTAAGGGGGATCATTATGACAAAGCAGGTATCAATAGGCGGAGTCCTCGTTGGAGGAGGAAGCCCCGTCAAAGTACAGACAATGAACAATACAAAGACCGGAGATGTCAAGGCGACACTTGAACAGATCAGGAAGTTTGCCGAGGCCGGCTGCGATATCACACGTGTAACCGTACCGGATATGGAATCGGCTGAAGCGCTGAAGGAGATCACTAAGCAGTCTCCGATCCCTGTTGTTGCCGATATCCATTTTGATTACAGACTTGCCATAGCAGCAGCCGAGAACGGTGCTGCTAAGATAAGGATCAATCCCGGAAATATCGGTGCAGGAGAGAGGATCAATAAGGTTGCTTCAGTATGTAAAGAGAGAGGCATCCCGATCAGAGTAGGAGTAAATTCGGGTTCCGTATCCAAAGCACTCGTGGAAGAATACGGCGGAGTATGTGCCGAGAATATGACAAGAAGCGCCATGGAAGCCGTAAAGATACTTGAAGATGTTGACTTCGGTGATATCGTTATCAGTATCAAGGCCTCGAGTCCTAAGCTTACGATAGATACATACAGACAGATTTCAAGGATGTGCGACTATCCGTTACATGTAGGTGTGACCGAAGCCGGTACTATGAGAGAAGGGATCCTTAAATCTGCAGTCGGTATCGGAACCCTTCTCGCTGAGGGCATTGGAGATACTATAAGAGTATCTCTTACAGGGGATCCCGTGGAGGAAGTATATGCCGGTATCAGTATACTGAAGGCGCTTGATCTGCGTCGCGGCGGAATCACATTTGTATCATGTCCTACTTGCGGAAGGACAGAGGTTCCGCTTATCGAATATGCAACCGCGATCGAGGAAAGGGTAAGGCGTTTACCTTACGATCTTAAGATCGCCGTAATGGGCTGTGTCGTTAACGGCCCGGGCGAAGGAAGAGAAGCCGATATCGGTCTGGCGGGCGGAAAGAATGAGTTCCTTCTCTTTAAGAAGGGGAAGGTCATCCGTAAGCTTCCCGTAGAGACAGCAGTAGATGATTTTGTAGAAGAAGTTATCAAGTTGGGTAAAGAGAATGAACGCATTAGTTGACCTTCTTGGCATCGATCCGTCATTAAGAGAAGGTATCGATCAGATAGAGATAGTCAAGGTGGATCTCTATAAGGATAAGTCGATGATGAAGTTTATCCTGAGAGGTCTTGAGACTTTAACGGCTCCGGGCAGACTCGCAGCCGTTATCCTTGATGCGGGAAAAAAGTACGATGTCGATGTGAAGATAGTTTTCGATGATGCTGATACCATCGGTGCCGGTTCCGCATTTGACATACTGCTTCCTTATATCCTTCATATGGTATCGAGGTCTGAGGATCCCTCGTACAGCTATGCTGATTGCCTGACATACAGTCTTGCCGGTGATACGGTATATGTCTCGAGTGACCTGTCTGAAGAACTCTGTTCATCTGCTGATATAACCAAGTCTGCAGGGACAGTAGCGGAAATGTTCTCGAATATGGCCGGTATAACCGGGATCAAGACAGAGGTAGTACCTTCTGCACAAGATGATAATGTCATATATGATGAGGGAGATATTGTTATTCCTTCTGACGACCCTGAAGACTACTATAGCGTTATCCCTATGCCTAATATCCCGAAGGAGATCCTTGAACAGTCACATAAGAAGGAAAGTGAGCAGACACAGAAGGAAGATAAAAAGGAAAAGCCTTCCGGAGATTCGTGGAAGAGTAAGGCCAAGCAAGTCCAGGAAGAGTTTAAGGCGAATAATTCCGAAGACGGTTCTTTCCGCTTTTCAGGCAATGCCGAGGCGCTTTTCGGGCGTGTCAAGAAGGATGTAATGACGATCGATATCGGCAAGTTCACGCTGGACGAGAGACTCATCAATGTTAAGGGTTCCATAACGCTGACGGATGATCTTAAGCTGAGCAAGTCAGGTAAGGTCGTCATTGCCAAGTTCTATATCGTAGATGAGACAGGCGGACTATCTGCCGTCATGTTTGTTAAGCCCGAAGAAGCCGATGAATTCGAGAAGAAGTTCAAGAAGGGCGGATATGCCGGATTCCAGGGAGAGCCTCACAGCGATTATGGCGAGCCCGGACTTAAGGTAACCGGCATCTTTGAAGTTGACAAGCCCTCCGGACGCAAGGATTATGCAGAGGTCAAGCGAGTCGAGCTTCACGTACATACAAAGATGAGTGAGAAGGATGCCATCAGCGCACCCTCCGATCTTATTAAACTGGCAGCCTCATTCGGGCACAAGGCATGTGCCGTTACCGATCACGGTGTAGTTCAGGCTTTCCCTGAAGCCTATAACACTGCAAAAGGCTTGAAGGTAAACGGTACTGACGAACCTTTCAAGACGATCCTCGGATGTGAAGGATATCTGGTAGAAGACGGTCCGACTGTTTTCTATAATCTGCCATTCAACCGTGAAGAGACTAAGGCTGTCGGAAGCATAGTAGCTTTGTCGATCCGGACGACAGGTGATGATTCCTGCGAAGACAGGATAACAGCCGTGGCAGCCGCTAAGTTCAGGCTTAAAGGCTACAGACCTTTGCGTCCCGACATCGAAGGTGAATCCGATGAAGATGCTAAGAACTTCTCTCAGATGGATATCGATACAAGCCTCTGGGATCCTTCCGAGATCCCGGAAAACCTTCGTGACGAAGCTATCAAAGTGGCTGATAAGGCGCATAAGGATACGAGTGATCACGTTATCAACATCCATCTGGCCGACATTCCGGATTATACTGATTCAGATACGGAGGAAGTACCGGGAGAGCTCGTCTATGAGCACGTGGCAGATTTCTATGCCGAAGTCGAAGATATTATCTACCCGGGAACCGGAGAACCCTGTGATTCGTATTTCAGGATGGGAGAACTGGTAAAGTTTATCGGCGACTCCTATATCACCGGCAAGGATATATTCTATATACTCGATTTCCTTAGAAGAGCAGGCTTCGGTATCAACATCGAAGATCACGTCTATTACAGACATAAGTTCCTTATGCCTGCGATCTCCGTTGATGATATTCAGCGCTATGTTTATCCCGAATGCAGGAAGATGTCGGTCAGAGAGACTCTTAATGCGTTAGGGGCTGGCGATATACTCGAGTATCATGCAGGCACTGACGATAACAAAGACGATATGCTTATGGAGTGTTATGATGTCGCATCTCTTGTGGCACATTACCTCACTGATTCGCAGAGCGCTGATCCGGTCGAGCTCAATAAACGTGTCGGCCACTATGATCTTGAAGAGATAAAGGGACGTAAGAACAAGGCTTTCCACATCATTTATCTCGTCAGGAACAACCTGGGTCTGTATAACCTTTACCGGCTCATATCCGAAGCGCATGTTAATTACTTTTCTTTCAGACCAAGGACACCGAAGAGTCTTCTGCGTTATTATGCGTCGTCCATTATCGTCGGCGGTGCATGCGAGAGCGGTGAGATCTATAAGTGTGTAATGAGGCTCTATAAGAGCTGTGGTAAGAATGTCGAGCAGGCCCGTAAAGCGATATGCGAGTCGGAGGAATTGCAGGACATACTTCGTAAATATGATTATGTCGAGGTTCAGCCTCTCTGTAACAACATGTTCCTGACAAGAAAGCCTCCGGAAGATAGTGATACCGGTCCGGTTACTCTTGATGTCAATGATATCAGGATCGTTAATGAACTGCTTGTCTTTACGGCTGATCAGTATAAGATGCCATGCGTCGCGACGACTGACTCTCATTTCCTTGAGAAGAAGGATGGAATGTATCGTAAGTTCCTCCTTCACGATCAGAACTTCTCTGATGCCGACATGCAGACGGATCTGTATTTCAGAACGACACAGGAGATGCTGGACGAATTCTCATACTTAGGTCCCGAGAAAGCATATGAGATAGTCGTTACAAATACCAATATGATCGCTGACAAGATCGAATACGGAATAAAGCCGTTCCCGGACGGTACTTATCCGCCTATCATCTCAAGAGCTGCTGCTGATGTCAGAGACATTGCCTATACGAAGGCTAACAGGCTCTACAGGCACAACGGTGTACTTAACGAGGTCGTTAAGGCACGTCTTGAGAAGGAGCTTAATTCGATCATCGGTAACGGATTCGCGATCATGTATTACATAGCATACCGTTTGGTCAAGAAGTCCAATAATGACGGATATATCGTAGGTTCGAGAGGATCTGTCGGTTCTTCGTTTGTAGCAACTATGTGCGGTATATCGGAGGTTAATCCGCTTGTACCTCATTACAGATGCCCGAAGTGTAATCTGGTGGAATTCAATAACACCGGTGAGTTCGGGTCCGGTTTTGATATGCCGGTCAAGAATTGTCCCGATTGCGGTGTGCAGATGCAAAAAGACGGCCAGGATATTCCTTTCGAGACATTCCTCGGCTTCTTCGGCGACAAGCAGCCCGATATCGATCTGAACTTCTCGAGCGATTATCAGCCTCGGGCTCACAAGTATGTCGAGTTCCTTTTCGGAAAGACACATACATTCAGAGCCGGTACCATAGGTACCTATGCGGATAAGAATGCAGTTGCGGTAGCACGTAAATACGGTGAAGACAAGGGTCTTACTTATTCCAAGGCCATGCTCTATTATCTGTCAGAAGGGATAATCGGCGTTAAGAGGACGACATCGCAGCATCCCGGAGGGATCGTCGTTGTTCCCAAGGAGATGGATGTATATGAATTTACGCCGATCCAGTGCCCTGCAAATAACATGAAATGCGGGATCATTACAACGCACTTCGATTTCCGTGCGATGCATGACACGATACTTAAGCTTGATATCCTGGGACATGCGGACCCGACGGTGCTTCGTATGCTCCATGAACTTACGGGTGTCGAGATAACCGGTATTCCGATACCTGACGACAAGGTAATGAGCCTTCTTAAGACAACGGATGCACTCGGATTCCCGATGGAAGCTACCGAAGCGGGAGCCGCTACGCTCGGCTTGTCTGAGCTCGGTACCAATATGGCGCGAGGCATGATCAAGGAGACACAGCCGTCGCATTTCTATGATCTGGTCCAGCTGATGGGTCTGTCTCATGGTACTGATGTATGGACCGGCAATGCCCAGGATCTGATCAGGAACGGAACATGTGATCTTAATACCGTTATCGGATGCCGAGATTCCATTATGACCAGGCTGATCTACTGGGGACTTCCGAACAAGGATTCTTTTGACATCATGGAGAAAGTCCGTAAAGGAAAAGGGCTTACGCCGGAACATGAACAACTTATGAGGGATAACGGTGTACCTGACTGGTATATCGATTCATGTAAGAAGATCAAGTATATGTTCCCGAAGGCACATGCTGCCGCATATTCTATATCATCTCTCAGGGTAGCCTGGTTTAAGGTCTATTATCCTGAAGAATACTATTGTGCTTTCTTTACTATCAGAGGCGATGAATTCGATGCTCAGTATAT
>OMQY01000266.1 GCA_900313405.1 uncultured Eubacteriales bacterium | reverse complement strand
GTTGAAGAAGCAACTGATGAGGCTGCAGAAGAGGCCGAGGAGAAGATAGACGACGCTGCTGAAGAAGTCGAAGATGAGATCGAATCGGCTACAGAAGAAGTTGAAGATGAGATTGAAGCGGCTACAGAAGAAGTTGAAGAGTCTGCCCAAGACACAGCAGAGACTATAGAAGAAAAGGCAGACGAGGTTGAAGAGGCTTCCCAAGACACAGCAGAGTCTGTAGATGAAAAGGCTGAAGACGTTGCAGAGGTAGTCGCCGAAGCTGATCAGGAAGCTGAAGAGAAAGCTGAGGAAGCAGTCGAGGAAACTGTCGAGGAGGCAGAGGACGTAGTCGAGGAAACTGTCGAGGAGACAGAGGAAGCCGCCGAAGAAGTCGAAGAGAAGATCGAAGCGGCTGACGAACCTGTAAAGAAAGCTATATGGGAGACTGCTCCGGCCTCGTTTGACGATCTTGAATTGGATTTTTCCGATATTGAAACAAGAGCAGCAGAAGATAATAAATGAGGATAATACTTGCGAGTAATTCCCCCAGACGAAGGGAATTAATGAAATTACTGGTGCGGGATTTTGATACCGTATCCACAGATGTAGATGAGAAAGGGATCACTGATTCCATGATATCCTCGGGGAGTTCCCCCGAGGATATTGCGTGTGCGCTTGCAGAGGCAAAGGCAGAGGCTGCATACCGTGAAGCAGGATCACCCGAAGACACGGTGGTGATAGGTTCGGACACGTCTGTCGTAACGGATGATCTCATCCTGGGTAAGCCCGAAGACCGGGAGGATGCTGTCCGGATGCTGACAGAGCTGTGCGGCATTACACACAGGGTCATAACAGGCGTGTGCCTCTATGGTTCCAATGGCTGTGACAAATGGGCTGAGATCAGCGAGGTCGAATTCTACCCGGCAGATAAGTTCCAGACGGATCTGATAGAGAGATACTGCGATACCGATGAACCCTATGACAAGGCAGGTGCATACGGGATACAGGGCGGCGGCGCGCTCCTGGTAAAAAAGATAAGCGGTGACTACTTCAATGTCGTAGGACTGCCCGTAGGCAAGTTAACGCGCAGACTTGAGGATTACATAAACGGCTGATCAGATATCCAGTTCGAACCGTGTGTCCTCGTTATCGGCATCGGGTTCGGATGAGACGCGGCTTAATATGTAGTCTTCCAGAGAATCATTCTCGAGCGGTTCACACAGGAACTTACCCTGGAAGTAGGTGCATCCGTATTCCAGGAGCGTCTTATACTGATGTTCGCTCTCGACACCTGTCGCGCAGACGGGTATATCGATCTCGTCCAGCAGCTCGATGATCGTGGACGTAAGTATTCCGGATGAAGAATTGTCATCAAGTTCGGCTGTGAAGTTGCCGTCGAGGTTCATTGAAGATATCGGCAGGAGCGGGATGTTGTTAAGTGACGAATAGCCTCTTCCGAAGTTGTCGAGAGCGATCCGGATCCCCATCGAGGTGAATTCATCGAGCAGAGGCTTTATGATCTCGGACGATCCTATCAGACTCTCTTCCGGTATATCGAAAACAAGGTTCGCCGGATTGCAGCCGGATCCCTCTACGGCCTTGCGGATATCAGAGGCGATCATATCATCATTTAACTGTTCAGCCGACAGATTGATCGTCATGGTCAGATCGGGATCGAGACGGTTAAGTTCGGACAACCTGCTCATGGCACGTGTGAAAGAGAATTCTCCGATACGGCAGAGGTTTCCGGTCAGCACCGCGGCGTCGAGCAGCTCAGGCGTACCGATATTACTGAGCCTGATGAAGGCCTCGAAGCCGATAAGCTTATTGTCATCGGCGAATCTGGGCTGATAGACCATCCTGAATCCGTCATTATCAAAAGCCTTATCGAGCATATCGGCGATCTCGTCTGCCGTCATGCCGGATATGATATTGCCTCCGACTTTGCCGGATGACGAAGCGGACCCGCGAATGCATCCGCCGCCGGCGCGCTGGGCTTCGGACATAGCTGCCTCAGCCTTGCTTATCAGTTCCCCCGGAAATCTTCCGTCAGAAGGAAATCCGGAATACCCTGCTGATACTGTGACAACCGGCGAACCGTCCTTATCCCTGAACGACGATGCCGCCGCTTTGCAGAGTGAATCGATATAGAAGAGGAGTCCGTCTTCGGATATTCCTCTTCCGGTAGCTATCACGAATTCCGTGGCAGAGACATGTCCGACCATATCGGCTGAATCGGCGATCTCCCTGATCCTGTGCGCCATGCTCTGAACAAAGAGGTCGAGCCTCTTGTGACCTTCCTTTTTCCTGATCTCATCTGTCGCGTCGATGCTGAGGTATATGATGTAGACCGGCATGATGGTATCGCTCGCGGCACGTGAATTACTGATATTCTGATCGATCAGGTATCCGATGTGCCCCGTCAGTCTGTCTCTGTTGGGGAGGGTGGTCAGCGGGTCGAGACCTGCCGAACGCGACATCTCGATCACCTCGCTCACATCCTCTCTGACCTCCATCTGATTATGTCTCACGATAAGGCCGCCGCTCATTACGGCAGATTCGGATATGAGATTTGATTCCTCGCGCGTCAGTCGTCTCGTCTTCTCACGGGAGATCTTGTTATACAGTCCTCCGATGATGCCATTGACACGTGAGATAAAAAGCCTGAAGAGGAATGATATGATCATCGATATGATGGCCATGGCCGTGAGATAGAGCGGAACCCGCTCATCATAGCGGTTGTATTCGTAGATGTAGATGACCAGCTGTAAAAGGTTCCAGGATGTCGCGAGTATGAGTCCCGGCGTGCCCAAAGTCACATTGAAGAGGAAGGTTACCGCGATCAGCATTACTGAGACGTAGATCCTGATAACATCGTTTCCGAAGACCACCTGAAGCGTAAGTCCCATGAAGAAAAGCGCCGACAGTCCGGTCATCAGCATAACGGCGTTCTTACGGTTGGTCATGAAGATGTTATGGTTGTTCTGACTCATATATGCCCTTCCTGTCACATCACGATTACGTATATTATGCACCTTATAGGCTTCGGATGCATCATTACTCTTTGTTCTGCCAGTCCTTAAGCGAATAATCACATTCCCGGGCGAAAGCCTCCCAGCACTTACCGCACCCGATCTCATCAAAGACCGCACATGTGGCAAAGCCTCCGAGCCTCGCGCCCGCTGCAGCTTCAGGTACATCCTCGAACACCAGCGTCCGCCCGGGGACTGCTCCCATCAGTTCTGCGGTCCGCAGATAGATATCGGGATTGCTCTTATTCACCGTGCCGCCGAGATGGTCGAGCGTCAGTACTGCGTCCCAGATATCTTCCATCCCGTTCAGCTTCAATACGGCCTTAACATTATCCTCGACCAGCGCGGTCGCGATGCCGAGCCTGATCCCGGCCTTATGAAGCTCTCTTATGTATTCCGCTGCGCCCCTCTTGCAGCTTATCTCTTGAGAATACGCACGCGATACCATGGAATTCCATTCGTCCATGACATCCTCAGGTGTCTCTTTAAGACCGTAGCGGCTGACCGTATACTCGGCCGCTTCCCTTATAGTCGTTCGCTTAACATACTCGGTATAGTCATGCGTCAGCTCGATCCCGCGCTTAGCCAGGAATTCTATATCTACCCTGTTCCACAGATCCATCGAATCCAAAAGCGTTCCGTCCAGATCGATTATTGCTGCATCAAAACGCCCGGTTATATCTGTCAGATGCGGGAATGGCTTTGCCATAGTATCCTCCTGCTCGAAAATGAAACCTTATTATAATATACGTTCACTCATTCTGTTGATATATTATAAACGATAACGGTCACTATGTATCAGTCTGACCTTAAGTCTCGGAGGCAATATGAGATCATTTACACCGGAGCAGGAAAAAGAACGCAAGGATTTCATCAGACGATGTATCGAGAATGACGCGCGCCGTTTTGAAGGTGAAACATATATAGATACTGTCACCGAGATCACGGGGACGGCATATACGGATGACGGACTGCCGGAACACACTTT
>OMQY01000271.1 GCA_900313405.1 uncultured Eubacteriales bacterium | reverse complement strand
CGAAGGTCTTTGTTCCTCAGCAGTTCGCTAACATAAATAACGTCTTAGCTCATAAGAAGGCTACGGTCGTTGAGATCCTTGACCAGTTGGACGGCAGGGAGATCCATGGTTTCTGCTCCGGGATCGGCACAGGCGGGACCCTGACGGGGATCGGGGAAGTACTGAAGGAGAAGTATCCCGGCATGACGATCTGGGCAGTGGAACCCGAGAATGCGGCGATACTGGCGGGCGGAACGATCGGAACTCATCTGCAGATGGGGATCGGAGACGGTATCATCCCTGAGATATTCAATCAGGATATCTATGATGACGTATGCATAATATCCGATAAAGAGGCTATCGATACGGCAAAGGCTCTCGCCAAGGACGAAGGCCTGATGTGCGGGATATCGAGCGGCACGAATGTCTGTGCAGCGATAAAACTGGCAAAGAAGCTCGGTGCAGGGAAGACCGTTGTCACGGTTATGCCCGACACTGCAGAGAGGTATTTCTCAACGCCTTTGTTTGGTGAGTGATATTATTATTCTTCTGTTCCGTTCTTATATCTCAGATATTGGATCATCCTGTAGACCGCATCTATGTCGCTGGTCGTCAGACCATCTGTATCTATCGAAGAATCGTTGATCCTTCCGAGTACGTAATCAGTGCTGACATTGAAGATGTCAGCCATTCCGAGGACATTCTTTATATTGGGTGACGACTGTCCCATCTCCCATGCATTAACGCTGGCTCTTGTGACTCCGAGTTTTCTGGCCAGCTGGTTTTGTGTAAGATCATTGTTTTCTCTAAGAGTCTTTATTCGATCAGCGATCATGACATATAACTCCTGACAAATATGCTCTTATTAACATAGACCTTATGGTGAGAACTTTCATTATCATTGTGATAACAAAACTTAAAGCCTCTCCGGACGCTCTGTGCCATGAGCTGTGATATAATCAATACAGTCTTTGGAGGTACCGGATTATGTCGTATGATACAGGTAATGTGATCAGTCTTTTATATCCTTCTGTTAATGCGGAATACAAGATCATGACTGATGTAACAGCCCACGATCTTGGTCTGGACTACATAGTAAAGAAGGTCACGGAAGACTTAAGGGAACAGCAGATGATCATGAGGATCCTGACCAGGATGACAGCTTCCCCTGAAGTAGCGGAATATAGGCAGGATATATATGATGACTTTTGCCGCCTGCCTGAACTGAGGACAAAGCTCCTTGATCTGATGAACCGTATCGAGTACCTCAAGGATTACGGAACATGGCGTAAGAATGCTGATGAGAAGCCCGGACTCTGGGACCTTCTCCACAGGCTCGATGAACTTGTTACATATATCACATGCATAGAATCACTGAATGAATGCCTGTCGGATGAGAGGATAAAGGCCAAAGGTCTCATCGATCTCAAAAAGTACATAGAAGATCTTTATTCGGAAGGGAATTTCGAAGCGATGAAGAAGGATCTTCAGAATGTGAAGACGGATGCATCTGACATCCGCAGCGTGACGATAGGCATCAATGTAAACCAGAGGTTTGAGGCAGAGAGCTTAGGTCTCATCTCGGTTAATTCGAAGTCTTTCAGGAAGTCAGGTATAGTAAGCAATTTTGCAGACGCACTGGCGTCAAGAGATAAGATCAATGACAGCACGGAATGGGACGGAGACATGCGCTATGAACCTGCCGACCAGCCGGAAACTGACAGTGTTATGGATAAGGTGGATAAGACTACGATGGCGATGGCCAAGTACACTAATCCGATACTGATGAGTTCTGAAGCGACGATCGCGAAAGTGCCTGACGGCGACGGCACGGCTAATTCGACCTTCTATCTGTCCAATGTAGCGACCAAGATGACGGCGCATCTCGTGAAGAGATTAAGGAGCACATTATCTCTGTATTCTGATATCTCCATCGTCGTTATATCGAAGCTCATTCCCGAACTGATCTACTACATCAGGTTTGCAGAGTTCATGGAACAGGCTGCAAAGAAGGGGTCGACCATCACAAGGCCTGAGGTTAGGAAGAGTGATGACAAGATCACCATGGAAGCTTTTGG
>OMQY01000274.1 GCA_900313405.1 uncultured Eubacteriales bacterium | reverse complement strand
GGAGTTTATTTCCTTTATATCCGCCACTGATATTCAGAACCGAATACCAGAGCCGCCCGAAGGCGGCTCTCGTTGTTACAGACTGAATGAAGCTTACTTATAATCTGAGGCAGGCTTTGAAAGGACCTGACAGTCTGCCAGTCCGTAGATCGTCTGCTTATCCTCAGAGAAGATTGCAAGTATCCACAAGCCCTTCTTCATGGTCGCACCGCTCTTTGTCTTGAGGCCCATTGCATAGAATGTTCCGTTGCTGTTAACGATAGGCTTTGCAGTACCGCTGATAACGGGAGTATCGTTTCTGACATTGATCTTCAGTGCATCAGCGACATTTGCGGAATAGAAATATGCGAAGTAGAGGTTTTCGGTCATTGAAGGATCAACCTGGATCTGGAACGATACCGCTGTAGCGTCGGAACCGTAAGAAGCCGCACTTACACGCTTCTGGTCAACGTTAGCCCATGAAGCATTCATAACCTTGCTCGAGAAGTTGCTGTCATAGAACTTGTAGCCCTTTGAAGTTGTACTGGTAGTTGTTGTCTCCTTAACGGTAACCTTAACATCAACTTCAGCTGTATGCATAACTGTGCCGTTGTCAGCAGTAAGGGTAAATTTGTATTTACCTTCTGCAAGGCAGCCTGACTTCATCTCCGCGCCGGGATTCTGATCAGTACCGTAATCGAGCTGCACAGACGTATCATTACCGAGCTCGATCGCATCACTGGTCCAGACCTTCTTGCCGTCTTTTTCAACAGAGTACGTCATCTTGACGCCCTTGCCTGCAAGCTTTGTGATATCAGCATCAAACTGGACCTTAAGGATCAGTTTCTTGGCATTCTGGTATCCTTCGGAAGGTGCGTCACCCCATCCTGAACCCTTTACAACCTTGGAAAGATCAACGGCAAGAGCACCGATATCTGCATCCATGAATTCGAAGATAGCGAGGAAGCTCGAACCCATGAGGTTGTCTAAGAGCCACTCACCGTCTTCTTTTACGAATTTTGCGGAATAAGTGACAGTAATTGTATCATCGCTGTTCCTGACTGCTGAAACGAGCTCATCGATGTTCTTATAATCTTTCTTGAGAACAGACTTATAATCTGCGATCTTGAATTCGATATCGACCGAAGCTTCCTTGCCCTTGGCAGTGAAGGTGTCTTCCAGGATCTTATATGAGATGGTCTTACGGACTGCGGTACAGAACTTGAGGGTGTTCTCGTCAAGATAATCACCGTTAAGGCCCTTGCGCAGATCGTCAGCCTTATCGCTGCCGGAGCTCAATGTCGAAAGGCTCAGAAGCCTGTCGGCATCGAAGTCTTCAATATTCTCGGCAACCTCTTTAGCAACAGCTAAAACGTCTTTCTTGCTGAACATGCTGCATCCGCAGAGCGAGAAAAACATCGCGCCGATGAGGACTAAGGCTCCTGTCTTTTTTATCAATATCTTAGAATTCATAATACATCCTCCCGTATTAAGGTGAGATTTTAATATCAACACTGAGAAAAAGCAAGAAATATAGTATTGAGTAAATTATACATGACATTTGTATTTTATTCTAAAATCAATATATAATAGACGAAAAATAAAAGGGTGATATAGATATGACCGGACAACCCAACATCTTAATTTGTGATGACGACCCCGTCGTTCACGAGTCTCTGGCTTTATACCTCGACAATGACAATTTTACGCATACCGATGCCTATGACGGCAAGGAAGCGCTCGAAATGGCTCAGACCGGAACCAACGATCTGATCCTTCTTGATGTCATGATGCCCGAGATGAGCGGCCTCGATGTATGCCGCGAGGTCCGCAAGACATTGTCCACACCTATTATCATCCTTACTGCCAAGGGCGAAGAGATCGACAAGATCTTAGGCCTCGAATTAGGCGCCGACGACTATATCGTTAAGCCCTTCTCTCCCCGTGAGGTAATTGCAAGGATCAAAGCCGTTCTCCGCCGTTTCGGCGATACACAGCAGACTTCTTCAGTCCTCAAGTTCCCCGGTCTTGAGATCAACCTCGGCAACTATTCCGTCAAGGTCAAGGGCGAGACAGTTCCCTGCACGCCCAAGGAAGTCGAGATCCTTTATCTGCTCGCTTCCCACCCGGGTCAGGTATATGAGAGAGAACAGATCCTCGAATCAGTCTGGGGATTTGATTACAGCGGTGATTACCGTACCGTCGATACACATATCAAGCGCATCAGGCAGAAGATCGCCTTTGACGGCGCTTCCTGGAGCATCCAGACGATCTACGGCGTAGGCTATAAGTTCGAGGCT
>OMQY01000275.1 GCA_900313405.1 uncultured Eubacteriales bacterium | reverse complement strand
GGCGAAAGCTCCGAGAGCAAGCGTTCCGATGATCATGGCAACGACAGCGCCCTTGCGCGTGCGGTGCTTCTGATAGAGGAAGCCGGCTGTGAATACATAGAGGCTGCCCGTAATGAAGTTGGACATCTCACCGATGCCCTCCGTATTGGTGGCGGGCAGGTGGATAAGGTTCTTCAGCAGCTCGATGATGACGCCGTATACAGGACCTATCGAGAACGATCCGATGAGCACGGGGACCTCGGAGAAATCGAACTTCAGGAACTCGGGCATCAAGGGCAATGTGAACTCAAGATACATGAGTACAACAGCCATAGCCGTCAGCATGCCTGATGCAGCAATACGGCGGATCATGATCTTACGATCGTAACGTGAATCTCTGGAAATATCGGACATAAAAATACGACTCCTTTCATCCGGACTGTACCGTCGGCCACGGAATCTAACCGTGTCAGTCCCGTCATAAGATTTAACGGGAGTTGCGGGCTTACCTCCGGGTGTTATACACCGGGGACACCGCCGGTCGGGGAATTACGCCCCACCTTGGATTCGGTTAATTATTACATGACATAGGGATCGTGTAAAGGGGGATTTGATCGATCGTCCTTACTCGTCTCCGGGCATGATCTGAGGAACGCCGCAGTATTCTTCGAGCGTCATGTCGTTGTCGTGGAGATATGTGGCGAGCTCGACACCGAGATACCTGTAGTGCCAGGCTTCCTGGTCGTAACCTGTGATGTAGCGGTATTCGTACTGGAAACGGCGGACAAAGCCGAACTCATGGCAGTGTTCATTGACCCACATTCCGGTGCGGGTCTCGCCGAATTCATCGAGGATCTCGTAGACGCCTTCGGGGGTGATGTCGAGGGCCAGCCCGAGCTGATGTTCCGAACGCCCTGCTACGGCATTCTTACGCACGGAGAACTCGATCCCGCGAAGATTAGTCGAACGCTGGAAAAGGTAAGCCTGCAGATTATAGTCCCGATAGCCGGATACGAGATAAAGTCCCTGTCCCGTCTCTTCAAGGCAGGCATCGTACATCGCCAGATATGCGTCACATGCTTCCTGTCTCAGTTGCTGATTGCCGGAGTGCGGGACTGACACCAGATCCGGTGGCACATAGTCTGCGTCGAGAGCGTAGTATTTGTTGACAAGCACCGCTATATCCGTCGGATCTTCGATCACTTCCGCATATACCGATCGTGCGTCCACGAAGCCGTTATACCACGTCTCGCTGAACTGAGGTTCCACGTATGTGGGAACGGGAGTGGGTGATGGTGACGGGGTTGGTGACGGAGTAGGTGTCGGCGTGTCTGTGGGCAGGGGAGTGGGCGACGGAGTGGATGTGGCGGCAACTGTTGCCGGAGTGGTCGTCTCGTCATCCGATCCTTTACCGGAACAGGCTGCAAGAGAGGACATAAACATGACCGCGGCTAATACTGCGGCCAGTCTCCTGATGCTCAATCTGTGATAAAAACGGTCAGTCCTGCTCATGTGCCTCATATTCTCTGCAGGTCTTCTCGTAGTTCTCGAGCGTTCCGATATCGATACATTCGCCGTCACCTTTGTAGGCGTAGACGGGCATCCTCTTATAGAGCCATGCGGGGAAATTGCCGGGAGCGTCGGGCGAATTGCCTTCATCGAGATAGGTGTCGATCATGGGAAGGATATCTCTGCCATAGAAATAAGTTGCATATATACCCCATTCACTCTTGGGCTCGGCGGGCTTCTCTTCCATATCGAGGATACGGCCGTCATCACCTAAGACTGCGACGGCAAGATGCGTGAGCTGCTCGCGGTCGGGAACGCTGATGGCAACGAGTGTCGGAGCGTCCTTCTCCTTGAAAAAGCGATACATCTCCCTGATGTCATAAGTGAAGATGTTGTCCCCTGCGAGGATGCATACATCATCGTCGATCGAGAGCTTGTCGATCGTATACTTGAGGTCGCCTATGGCACCGAGTTTGTTGCTGTCATCAGTCGTACCGTCATTGACGATGGTGAGCGGGGCCTTGCCTTCACGGTCGAGGGAAGAAGCCCACTCTTCGAACTGATCTGCGAATCTGTCGTTCGTGATCAGCACGACGGAAGTGATGTCTTCGATACTGTCTATCGAATCCATAATGTGATCTATAATGAGTCTGTCTCCTAACGGGAGCAGAGACTTCGGCTTGTCTTTGGTGAGCGGATAGAGCCTTGTGGCATATCCGGCGGCAAGTAAGATTGCGATCATATATCCTCTTCGAAAATAAAATATATTTTAATCATTATACCCCATAAGGGTTGCTTTTTGCTATAATGTAATACGTAACGTACAAATGCACAGAGGGGAGATCGTAAGATCTGTCCCCTGTTAGTGCGTTTACACCCCGCAGGCATGCAGTCAGGCGGGGCTCGAGAAGAATCGATCGGAAGGTAAAAGGAATATGAATATATGCGCTGTAGTAATGGCAGCCGGCAACGGTACCAGAATGAAGTCGAAGCACTCCAAGGTTGTTCATCAGGTCGCCGGCAAACCCATCATCCAGTGGGTGTCAGATGCACTGTGCGAGGCAGGATGCAATGACCAGGTCTACATAGTCGGAGATCTTCAGGAAGAGATACGTGATGTTCTCGGAGAATCCGTTGCTTATGTTTTCCAGGAGAAGCGACTCGGTACGGGTCATGCCGTCATGCAGGCGGCACCCTTTCTTGAAGGAAGGGACGGCTATACGATCGTTCTGCCCGGGGATTCTCCCATGGTAAGTGCCAAGACGATAACTGCAGCGACAGATCTCATATCGAGCACGGATTTTGCTGCCGTTATCATCACTGCCGAAGCAGAGGATCCTACGGGTTACGGAAGGATTATCAGAGACGAGGAAGGCAATGTCTTAAGGATCGTCGAGCACAAGGACGCTTCTGAAGAAGAACGCAAGGTAAAAGAGATCAATTCCTCGATGTACGTCTTTAAGACCCCGCTTCTGTTGTCTGCGCTCGGCAGGCTCAGTGCGAGCAATTCTCAGCATGAATACTATCTTACGGATACGATCGGCATCCTTATAGGTGACGGCCATAAGGTCGGTGCCGTTGTGTGTGATTTTGACGATACGAGGGGAGTCAATGACAGAGTCCAGCTTATGGAAGCAGGCAGGATCATTAACAGAAGGATCCTCGAGAAGCACATGATGAACGGTGTGCAGATCGTTGATGCGGATAATACATGGATCCATTCCTCGGTCGAGATCGGAAGAGACACGATAATCCTTCCCGGAACTTCCCTGATGGGTAATACCGTGATCGGCGAAGATTGTACGATCGGTGAGAATACAAGACTTAACTGTGTTCAGGTCGGAGACGGGACCGAGATCGATAATTCCATAGCATCCCAGTGCATCATCGGAGCTGACTGCAGGATAGGACCTTTCTCACACATCAGACCTGATACGGTCATCAAGGATCATGTAACCATCGGTGCGTATGTCGAGGTCAAGAACTCGGTAGTCGATGACTATACAAGAGCGAGACACCTTACTTATATCGGTGATTCGCAGGTAGGCAAGAACGTCAACTTCGGTTGCGGAACCGTAACTTGTAACTACGATGGTCAGGATAAGGTCGGATGCGTTATCGAGGACAATGTATTCATCGGAGGTAACTCGAATATATTGTCGAGCGTAACACTCGGACGCGACAGCTATATCGCCGCAGGTTCGACTATTACGGCGGATGTTCCGGCACTGGGCCTCGGTATCGGAAGATCAAAGCAGGTCAACAAGGAAGACTGGGTAGCCAAGAAGAACAGACTGCGTGGCGCCAACTTTATCAAGCTCGACAGCAGACGTACGGAGGTCTGATATGTGGCTTATTGCAGGGCTGGGCAATCCCGGCGACAAGTACGCCTACACATGGCATAACTGCGGATTCCTTGCTGCAGAGATGCTGGCGGACAAGTGCGGGATCGAGCTGAACCGCTCCAAGTTTAACGGCGTATACGGTAAGGGCAGGATCGAAGGGCAGGATGCGATCATCATCAAGCCGACTACATTCATGAACAATTCCGGAGAGTGTGTAGCTGCGATAGCTTCTTATTTTAAGATCGAGCCTTCGAATATAATCATCATCTATGACGATATCGATATCGCGATCGGCAAGATCCGTGTGCGCCCGAAGGGAAGTGCCGGGACACATAATGGTATGAAGTCCGTTATCAAGCTCCTGGGCAGCCAGGATTTCCACCGTGTCCGCATCGGGACCGGACCTGTACCCGAAGAGAGAGATCTCATAAGCTATGTCCTGTCAGAGATCCCGAAGGATCAGAGACAGACAGTCTACGACTCAATGCAGGAAGGCTGCGAAGCAGTTATTAAGATAATCAGAGAGAACAGTTGATGGATAAGAAGATAACCGATCTGTTGGAACTGGTCGCCCGGGACGGGACGCTTATCGAAAGTGTCGACGAGGCGAGCAGACTTAACCGACATCTTAACGTAACGGGGATATGCGAGCAGGAGAAAGGATACCTGGCCGCGGCCCTGGCACACAGAGGTGCGAACAGGCCGTTCATCATCACCTCCGATCCGGTAAGAGCAAGGCAATTGGCTTTGTCACTCGCACCTTTTGTTAAAGGTGATGTCGTGACGCTTATGCCGTCTGAACTGTCACTGGTATCGGCGGTCGCGAGCTCGCGTGATACCTATGCGGAGCGTGCGGGTGTAATAGCGAGGATCTACTCGGGGGAAGTCGGTGCTGCGATCGTCTGTGCCGGCGCACTCCTTAATAAACTTCCGCCCGTAAGCTCCTATTCCCGCAAAGTAGTCAAGATCAGGCTCGGCGATCAGCTCGACCCGGCAGATCTCGCCGAGAAGCTTGTGGATATGGGATATGAGAGAACGTCGCTTGCCGAGGCAGCGGGAGAGTTCTCGTGGAGAGGCGAGATAATCGATGTCTTTACTCCGGACCGGAGCGATCCTCTGCGTATAGCATTTTTCGATGATGAGGTCGATCAGATCAAGACGTTCGATAAGGACAGCCAGAGGTCGATCGCTCAGCTTAAGAAAGCAAATATAGTGCCTGCGTTCGAATTCGTGATAGATGACCGCGAGAAGGCGGCGAGAACGATCAGAGAGACCGCTGCCGTGACCATAGAAACGATGAACAAGTCGTCATCGGGAGCTGCTGCGGAACTCTTGAGAAGGGCGTCGGAGGAAGATGCGGATACGGCTGTGAACGGCGGACGCATTTCCGCCATGGCGAGATGGCTCGGCGCGCTCCTTGACCCTGCGGCATCCATCATGGATTATGCCGCGAAGTCGAGATATCTGATAATGGTCGACGAGCTCTCGGAGATAAGAAGCAGGATGGATTCCTATACGGCGGAATACAGGTCGCGCCTTAAGGCTGCGATGGAGATCGGAGGCGCGCCTGAAGCGGCAGTCGATTCCATATTCAGGACATCCGATGCGATGAAGATGATCGACAAGGCCGGTTCCGTGATAGCACTGTCGTGTCTGTCTTCATCCGGGAACGGACTCCCGGGAGGCAAGACATATAACGGGATCGGAACGGCTTCGGACAGCTGGCGGGGCCGGGAAGAAGAACTCGCGCGTGTGATACGAGAGAACCATGACAGTGACAGGCATATCGTCTTTATGGTCACCGGTAAGCAGAGAGTCAACGGTCTCGTAACGACACTGATGGACCACGGGGCGACGCCCTTTGTTATCGATGCGTCGTTGCCGTCGGGCTTTACTTCGCCGGCTCTGGGACTGATGATCATCGGTGAACAGGATGTTTTCGGTGCAGAGAAGAGGATGCAGAAGACCAAGCGCCACGGCAGCGGGATCAACTTCTTCAGTGATATCAAGCCCGGCGATTACGTTGTTCATGACGTTCACGGAATCGGACGCTATGAGGGAATAGTCAATCTGCGGATGAGCAATGCCGCGCAGGACTACCTGAAGATCACATATGCCAAGAATGCGATCATCTATCTGCCGCTCGACAGACTGGACCGCCTGCAGAAATACGTCGGTCCCAACAGCCGTGAGCCGAAGCTGTCTTCGCTCGATTCACAGGAGTGGAGCAAGTCGGTATCCAAGGCAAGAGCGTCGATCAAGAAGGTCGCCTTCGATCTGATCAAACTATATGCGTCGAGGCGCGCGAACAAGGGTTATAAATGTGAGCCTGACGATGACTGGCAGAAGAAATTCGAAGAAAATTTTCCATATGTCGAGACCGAGGATCAGCTCCGCGCCATACGTGACATCAAGCGCGACATGGAGAGCGAGACGCCGATGGACCGTCTTCTCTGCGGCGACGTCGGATTCGGTAAGACGGAGGTTGCTTTCAGGGCGATGTTCAAGTGCGTCTCCAACGGCAGACAGGCATTTATGCTCGCACCGACGACGCTCCTTGCCCAGCAGCACTATGACAATCTGATCGACAGGTTGAACGGCTTCCCCATACGTGTCGTCCTCTTATCGAGATTCGTTCCGGCTGCAGTAATGAAGCAGAACCTCAAAGACATCAAAGAAGGCAAGGCCGACATCGTCATCGGTACTCACAGGATACTGTCCAAGGATGTCATCCCGGCTCATCTGGGACTTCTGGTCGTCGATGAAGAGCAGAGGTTCGGCGTCAACCACAAGGAACAGATCAAGGCTCTTCGAAGCAATATCGACGTACTAACTTTGACCGCGACGCCGATCCCGAGAACGCTCCACATGTCGATGTCCGGGATAAGGGATATCTCCGTCCTTGACGAAGCACCGATGAACAGAAGACCGGTACAGACCTACGTCATCCCTTATAACGAAGAGATAACCGTCCAGGCATGTATGCGCGAGATCGCGAGAGGCGGTCAGGTCTTCTATCTTTATAACAAGACGGTCGATATAGACCTTAAGGCAGCTCATCTGTCAGAGCTGATGCCGGGCGCACGCATCGTCTACGCCCACGGCAAGATGAGCGAGCATCAGATGGAAAGGATAATCGAGGCGTTCGTCAGAGGCGAGGCGGACGTGCTTGTCTGCACGACGATAATCGAATCGGGCGTCGATATGCCGAACGTCAACACCATGATCGTAGAGGACGCGGACAGGTTCGGTCTGGCGCAGCTCTATCAGATCAAGGGGCGTGTCGGCAGGTCCGACCGCCAGGCATATGCATATATGACTTTCAACGAAGATAAGGATATGAGTTCGGACGCACGTAAGCGTCTTATGGCTATCCGTGAGTTCACCGAGCTCGGATCAGGCGTCAAGGTCGCGCTACGTGACCTCGAGGTCCGCGGCGCAGGCAATCTCCTCGGCGCCGAGCAGCACGGCCAGATGGATGTCATCGGCTATGAGCTCTACTGCAGGCTTCTCGACGAAGAGATAAAGACGCTTCAGTCAGACGGCGAAGTCTCCTTCGAGCCCGAGCTCAAGGTCAATATGGAAGTCGACTTCGATTCGTACATCCCGACGTCCTATATAAGCGATGAAGTCACGCGAATGACAGTCTACCGCCGTATCGGCGACATCCGTTCCGATAAGGACTATAGCGACTTCATAGACGAGGCGGTCGACCGCTACGGCGACCCGCCCAAGGAAGTGCTCTTCCTCGCAGGCGCCGCACTGATACGTTCCATGGCAGCGTTGACCGGCTTCGAGCGTGTCTGCTTCAAGGAGGCGGGTGTTCTCTTATACTTTGCCGGCGACCGTAAGATCGACATGAAGGCGGTGGGCGCCTTGGTCGGGACTCCCGAGTATGCCGGCCGCATCCTGATCTCCGCCACGGGCAAGCCTTATATGCACTATAAGCCCAGGAGCAACCGCCATGACAAGACGGTCGAAGAAGTAAAAGCACTGCTCCATATCCTGATCGAGAATAAGAGCGGAGGAGCGGGGAAGAGCGCCGGCTGAGTGCACGGTGTTCGGCCCGTCTTATTTCACTTTCGATGAGATTGTGGCATAATATGCCTGCGCGGCTCTTGGGGCCGCGGGATAATGCCTCCATAGTTTAATGGATAGAACAGCAGTTTCCGGTACTGCTGGTACGGGTTCGATTCCTGTTGGAGGTGCCAGAACAATTATAAGACCCTGATCACTATGATGATCAGGGTCTTATGTGCTCAACAGTCCTTTATATATTCTGAAAGATTATTCAGCATCTTTGTAGGCTTCTTCCAGAGAAGAAAAAGTCTTACATCCCTCAGATTTCATTTTATCAATTAATGATTGTTTTAGTTCAGGATCTGAGACCATTAACATTGTCTGTTCTTTTCGATTAATGATTCCATAACCATATTCAGAGTTCACTAACACCCAATTTTTTTTT
>OMQY01000276.1 GCA_900313405.1 uncultured Eubacteriales bacterium | reverse complement strand
GAAGCACAACAACGTCATTATTCCCTTCGCCCTGCGAGGTCGGATCGTTCGACACATCCGAATGAGTTCCGCTACGTGCATAAAGCTCTCCGCTGACATTACCGCCGGCCTCGATGCCATATCCCCTGCAAAGACCGATCCACTCCTGAGATCCCGCGAAGCCGTTGAAGATATCAAGATCCGTCCTGCCGCCTGCTATCTGAGATACCCAGTCGTTTAAGCCGGCCTGATCGGGAGTCCTTCCTAAGAAGCCGACATAGAGATCAGTTACAAAGTCATTATCAGGTTTATTAAGGGCCTTATATTCGGGTGAGAAGATAAAGCCATAAGCTGCTTGTGATCCGGTGATCTTCCCTGCTGCTATCTGATCGACCCAGTCATTAAGTCCGACTTCATCCGGAAGCCTGTTTAAGAAAGTATCGTAAAGTCTTGTGACAAAAGCCTCTATCTGAGCTCTGTTGGGCGTCAGAGCAAATGAATTACGGGCAGGATCGTAAGATCCTCGCATAATGCCGTATGTCGCACATAGTTCATCGAATTCTCGTGAATTGGCAAAGCCTGCAAAGAGATCCTTTCTTGTAATACCGCTATTGAGCTTTCCTACCCAGTCTGACTTACCTTCAGGATCCGATGCTCTGCCGAAGAAGCAGCTATACATCAGTTCCACATACTGATCGTTAGTTATGTTAAGACTCTGGAATTCATCCGAGAAGATAAAGCCGTAGGCACATTCAGCACCTGTGATCTCATTGTTAAGGAGCTTACTTGTCCAGTCGGTATATCCTGCTGCGTCAGGCTGCCTGTTAAGACAGATATCATAGAGGCGCGTTACAAACTCGCCTACGCCCTGCTCAGAAGAAGATCCGGCAGAAGCAGGGACGATCGCTATGGATAATGTAAGGATAACTGTAAGTAAAAGTGAAATAAGCTTCTTCATGAGACAGACCCTCCATATACAGATTATACACCTGAGGTCGTGCTTAAAACGCTATTACTCCTCGCCTGTCTTGGCGATCTCCTTCTCATTCTCGAGCTGGATGTCCTCAAAATACGACAGCATCGGCTTGATGTTCTTGCCGTGGATCCTTCTCTGAACATAGTTGTCAGTCAGCTTGATAACGAGAGGGCTCATTGCCAGGACACCGATCAGGTTCGGGATCATCATCATTCCGTTAAAAGTATCGGAGATATCCCATGCGATGGAAGATGTCATAAGCGCACCGGATACGATCATAAGAACGAAGATGACCTTGTAGATCCTGGTTACGATCGGAGCCTTCTTACCTGCGAGATACTCGACAGCCTTTGTTCCGTAATGAGACCAGCCGAGGATCGTCGTAAATGCGAATACAAGGATCGCGAGAGCTATGAAGTAACTTCCGAGTTCAACACCGTTGATCTTGAAGACTGTATTGAAAGCTTCCGATACAAGTGTAGAATCGTCAACTGCATCATGCATGCCTGTATCAAGATCGATAACACCCGATGTAAGGATAACAAGAGCTGTCATGGTGCAGATAACGATAGTATCCGCGAATACCTCGAAGATTCCCCACAAGCCCTGCTTAACAGGCTCACGTACATTGGAATTCGAGTGGACCATAACAGATGATCCGAGACCGGCTTCATTCGAGAAAATACCTCTCTTGCAACCCCATGTGACGATCATCTTAACGGAGAGACCTTCTGCAGCACCCCAGGCAGCCTGCTTGGAGAATGCCATGGAGAAGATCGCCTCGAATGCCTCGCCGATATGAGTCGCATTACCGATAATGATAACGAGCGATCCGACAATGAAAGCAACAACCATAAAAGGTACTATCTTCTCGGCTACATTCGCGATCCTCTTGAGACCGCCGATTATAACTACTCCGACGAGGACCATGATGACAAGCCCTACGATGAGCATATAGAGATTGATGTCAGAATACAGAGTGTGCGAACTGAGAGATTTAACCTTGAACGCACTCGTGAAGTTAAGAACGATCTTGTTGACCTGGCCCATATTTCCGATACCAAAGGAAGCGAGAGCAGCGCAGATCGCGAAGAGAACGGCAAGGACCTTACCCACATGCTTCATATGAGGATATCCGCCGAGACCGTCCTGCAGATAATACATGGCGCCGCCGGACCATTCACCGTCAGCATTCTTACGTCTGAAGTATATACCGAGTATGTTCTCCGAGTAATTGGTCATCATACCGAAGAAAGCAGCGACCCACATCCAGAATACGGCACCCGGACCGCCGCCTACGATAGCGGCAGATACACCTGCGATATTACCGACACCGACTGTAGCGGCAAGTGCCGTACAAAGGGCCTGGAACTGTGAGATGGATGCCCTCTCCTTAGAGTGACTGATAACTTTCTTATCGAAAAGACTCCCGATCGTCTTCTTCATCCAGTGACGGATATGAGTAACCTGGAAGACTCTGGTCATGGCTGTCAAAAGGATTCCTGTTGCCAGGAGCAGCCAGATACCGATCTTGACCCATACAAAATCATTAACCTGATTATTGATATCAGTCAGCTTATCAATGAAACTCAATGCAATATACATATGTCCCTCCTTCTACATAACGCCTTAATAATACACTATAGTAAAAAATAATATCACTACAATTATCAGACATTCTTGTTATATAACCATCCTATCGAAGAACCGGGTAAGGTCACAGGCGGAACAATAAACCCCGCCCTCGGAATAATCCCGAAGGCGGGGTCTTTGATTTAACAATGTTACAAAACCCGTGATATCAGGCGTTTACCGCACCCGATGTCTAATCAGTTCGTAATATCCTTGTGGAAGTCCTGAAGAGCCTTTACACCGAGATGTGTGTTATTGTGGATGGCCTTGATACCTTCAGCACTTGCCTTTGCAGCTGCCATAGTCGTTACATACGGGATACGGTGCTTGATCGCTTCCTTACGGATGTAAGAGTCGTTATGAGCGCTCGTCTTGCCGGCAGGAGTGTTGATGATCAAATCGATCTCCTCATTAACGATCATGTCAGTGATATTCGGACGTCCCTCATAGAGCTTGTTGACCTTCTCTGCGGGGATACCGTCCTTGACGATCATGTCATATGTACCGCCTGTAGCAACGATCTTGAAGCCGACCTCATTGAAGGCACGTGCTACGTCGATGAGATCGCCCTTATCCCTGTCACATACGGAGATGAGGACCGTTCCCTTTGTAGGCAGAGGTGACTTTGTAGCCTCCTGCGCCTTGAAATAAGCCTCACCGAAGTTCGGAGACAGACCGAGGACCTCACCTGTGGATCTCATCTCCGGTCCGAGGACAGGGTCAACTTCCTGGAACATGTTGAACGGGAAGACAGCTTCCTTTACGCCATAGTGAGGAATGATCTTGTCCTTGAGCTCAGGTACGGGAGAAGCCTTACCGGTAAGAGGAGCAGTCATGATCTCGGTCGCGATCTTAACCATGTTGATGGCGCAGACCTTGGAAACGAGCGGTACTGTTCTTGATGCACGGGGGTTAGCCTCGAGTACATAGACAACGTCGTCCTCGATAGCGTACTGCATATTCATGAGACCGCATACGCCCATCTCAACGGCGATCTTCTTTGTATAGTCCTTGATAGTGGCAACCTGCTTCTCCGTGAGATTCTTGGAAGGCAGGATACAAGCGGAGTCACCGGAGTGAACACCGGCAAGCTCGATATGCTCCATAACGGCGGGAACGAAGCAGTTCGTGCCGTCAGAGATAGCATCTGCCTCACACTCTGTAGCATGATGCAGGAATCTGTCGATGAGGATCGGTCTGTCAGGTGTAACACCAACAGCGGCATTCATATAAACGCGCATCATCTCGTCATCGTGAACGACTTCCATTCCGCGTCCGCCGAGAACGTAAGAAGGACGTACCATTACGGGGTAACCGATCTTGTTCGCGATCTCAAGAGCATCATCAACAGTTACGGCCATACCGGACTCAGGCATCGGGATGCCGAGCTTATCCATCATGGCGCGGAAGTGAT
>OMQY01000277.1 GCA_900313405.1 uncultured Eubacteriales bacterium | reverse complement strand
GCAGACTGCCGTAAGCTCCTGGCGATGGCCAAGGCCGGCAAGTATAACGGCTACCTGCTCGAGGGCATGGGCTGTCCGGGCGGCTGTGTCGCAGGTGCAGGAACCGTTCAGCCGATCAACAAGTCAGCTGCGGCACTGGGCAAGCAGGTCAAGGATTCTACCAACGCTCACGCATTCCAGAGCGACTACAAGGACATCCTCGAGACGCTCGAAGAGAAGGATATGCAGAAGCCTGAGTGAGTTCAGATTGTTAAGATGACAAGAAACCCGTCATATTTGAATAACGTGGTCAAGTAGGTCAAGGTATTAATAGTTAACTGTGATTCTGTTACACGTCCACCCTTAGTAATTCTCCTGCGCATATATCAGCAGTCTCGAATACAGTGCCGATGCCGTATCTTCAAGACTTCTGCCGGAATTATAGTACACGTCCAGCTCCTCCTGAATGATCGCCTGAACACCCCAATCATAGACTGTGATAGAATCTGCCTCTTGGACTGTATCAAGGAAAGCCTCCGTGATCGAGTCATCCAGAGGGATCTCTACATATTCATCGGAGTCATAGTCGGGGTATTCACGTATGATATGCGGCCAATAATAGATCCGCATCTCGTCTGTCAGGCTTGATGGATCCGTCATAACGTCGAGTATCTCTGACAGTATGGTCTCGTTGACAGGGATGAATCCTCCCGATGCAATATTGCGCTGATAGTCCTCATCGAAAAGGAACGATATAAAGTCACAACACGCCTCAGGGTTAGTCGTTCCGGCAGACACTGCCATCTGGCATGCAGGATAGATTGGATGAATAGAACCTGACAGCGACGGATACCCGATCCATACCGGGAGTTCTCCCCTATCAACATACATATCGTAATAATCTCCTAACCTGAACACTGTAGTATCGATCAGTGATGCATTACTATCATCTATTTCCTGATAACCGTTCATCTGAAGCAGGGACAGATACTCGCTCTCATTTATTCCTTCGTTGACGGCAAGACTCACAAGATCCCTTACTGCATCCTCCGTCAATTCACCGTGATCATATATCCGCTTCAGGTCTAGGCTGAAGATGTTAAATGCGATCCCTGATGAGAGGGAAGTCGAGAAACGATCCTGTCCGGCGACCAACTGGGGCATGTTGAAGATTGAGACATTGCTGTCAGAATACTGAGAAGCATCGCCGTAATATCCCTGAAGCCCGAAGCCGGCAAAGACCTGATATATCTTGCCGTCATAGCACATAAGGTCAAATATGTTTTCGATCATAGAAGCCTCATCAAATGACACCGCGTTCTCCAGGTACGGTTTGATATCCAAGACCATTCCGCTCTTGCCCCAATACTGATAATCAAACGTATTGCCATAGAAGATATCCGGAGATTCTCCTCTCTGGAAGGAATTAATAAGCTCCAGATTTGCCTGCTGCGCCTCCTCCGGAATGCTGTAATCGTAGCCGACAGCCAGAGGTACGACCTTGACCAGATACAAATCCTGAGAAACATTATACTGATATACAGCCTGATGCAGGTAACTGTCATATGCAATGTTGACGCCGCCAACCGTGATCACTTCGCGTTCCGACAGATCAAGGTCAGGATCCGCATAATAGAGTGCCATCTCACAGTAATCGCAACCGCTGTAGTTGAATGTCCTGTAAAAACAACTGTTGTTGATAACACTAAGATTGGTAATAGCAGAGTTCCAAAGTGTTATCGTACCCTGATACTCGAGAATGTTGTCATACATCGCAACAGGAACAAGGTTTTTATTCTCGATGTCGGCTTCATATATCTTACCGTCGGATCGCGATTGATAATACTTAAAATCCCTGACTCCGTTCCCATAGTCCGGAAGCTCAAAATCATCCGCGAATGCCTTGAATACGGCTATATAATTATCGATATCCAAATAATTTATCGAGTAACCGTCAACGGCATAGAACTTACCGTCCTGAGCGAAAAGAGTATATCCTGCATTGGCAGCTATCGTCCCAAGCAGATTCAGATCCGTGTCAAGTATGGCAACGCCTGACGCATTGCCGATCGCTATACGATCTCCTGACACCGCGACATGACCGCCGTACATGCTGACCTCCGAACCGTCCCCACAGCTTGCGAGAAGGTTCCCGTTGTAATCAAAGACATTATATGCCCCGGAGTAATAATCGCTTATGATGAATCTGTCTTCATCGATCCCTGCAAATGACGCTTCGGCATATTCCAAGTCCAAAGTAAACGACGACTCTATCCCATCCTTATTGACTACATAACAAACGGCAGGCCCGTCATCGTCATCCTGAATGATGTGCGATGTCGGAACAACACAGACATTTCCATCAAGTTTATCGAAAGCAGCATATTCAATATAATCATCCGGATCAACGGGAATCTTTATTACAGCACTGCTGTAATAAGTCGTCTCATAATCGGGATTCCCGATAGAATCATTATCGACCTTGTCTGTCATCTGCGCAGAGCACCCTGACAAGAACCCCAACGCCAATACAGTACCGGCACTTAACACTATCATGTAACGTAATACAGGTCTCATAGCATATCTCCTTGATAGATAAGGATCATTAATTGCACTGCATGTTAAGCAGTGCAATTGCTGATATCAGTATATCAGCAGCGAGAATTATAAGTAAGCAGTCTCTTCACGGAAGCCTTGGGAGAGAGAGGTTAGGAGACGTCAACAGAATTGACGAGTTCAGCTGATTAATGTTGACATCCTACTTCGTGTCGTCAACAGAAACATGCTTTCAACTCTGATTCTGTTGACAATATACTTTGATCCTTCAACAGAAATCGTCTTTCTACACCAATTCTGTTGACACTATGCCTCGATCCGTCAACAGAAATCGTCTTTCTACACCAATTCTGTTGACACTATGCCTCGTGTCGTCAACAGAAACCGACTCTCAGCCCCAATTCTGTTGACGGCAGGCCTCAAGCAACAGCTCAAATCGCCAGCGACTGACGAGATAGCCAGATTACCTTAAACCTTACACACATCGAGGGCATGGGCTGTCCGGGAGGCTGTATCGCAGGCGCAGGAACCGTTCAACTGACCTTATACCTCTCCGACGGCTTCACGATCAGCGTCATGACAAGTATAACGAGCGCGGTGATGCCGAGACTCAACGGATATACTGCCATGATCGCGGTAAATGACCTGTGATGCGGGAATACAAAGAATATCCACGTCAGTCGAACGCCGCAGATGCCGACTACTGAACAGATCGCCGGCACGAACGATATCCCGAACCCGCGCAGATATCCCGTCAGCGTCTCCTGAATAAAGCTGACGCTATATGCGGCGAAGATGAACTGAAGCCTGATCCGTCCGTTACTGATAACATCGGGGTCTGAATTAAATATCCGAAGCAAAGGTCCGCATAACAGCAGTATCACGCAGCAGATAGTTCCCGTGGTCAGCAGATTCTGTACCAGACAGTTCTTCAGCACCTTCCGGCACCTGTCGTTTTTCCCTGCCCCGTAATTCTGCCCGACAAACGTCGAACAGGTCTGCCCGAAGGAATTCATCACATAATAAGCGAATATCTCGAGATTAAAAGCCGCTGCCGAGCCTGCCACGACAATGGTCCCCAGGCTGTTTACCGCAGACTGAACGATGATGTTCGCGAAGGAAAAGACCATGCCCTGAACGCCAGCAGGAACACCGATGATCAGTATCCCGCTCAGTACTTGAGGATCTATCCGGATGTTCTTTATATTCACGCGGACCACGGAGTCGGTCCTGAGCAACATCGCGAAAAGGATCGCGGAACTTATGGCATTCGCGATAACAGTCGCGATCGCGACACCCTCGACATCCATCCCGAGCCCGACCACGAACATCAGATTAAGGCCGACATTAAGCACGCCCGATATGACCAGCGCCATAAGCGGAATGCCCGTGTTGCCGCAGCTTCGGAATATCGCCGACTGGAAGTTATAGAGTAATATGACCGGCATGCCGAGAAGATAGATCCGCAGATATTTGACCGACATCGCCTTTACATCCGAGGGAACGTCCAGGAGATCTACCACCTGCGGGGCAAGGAGTTCGCCTATCAGAGTCAGAAGGAGCCCTCCGAGAAAAGCGACAACAAGAGAGGTGTGGACTGCCTTGGACGCTTTCGAGTTATTACCCTGCCCTATTGCACGGGCGATAACGACGTTGCTTCCGAGGGATATGCCGACAAAGAGATTGACCAGCAGACCGATGACCGGCGCGTTAGAACCCACCGCCGCCATTGCCTCCTTGCCTGAGAAGCGTCCGACCACGGCAACATCGGCAGCATTAAAGAGCTGCTGAAGGATGCCGGTCAGTGCCAGCGGTATCGTATACCGGATTATCTTCCCTCCGAGAGGGCCGGTGGTCATGTCCAGTTGTTTGTTCATAGACGCGTATTATACACCTTTCATATGGGAGATGTGCCGGCATATTGATCCCGACTACAAAAAGGCCGTCTCAATTATTCATTGAAACGGCCTCTCATCTGATCTCTACCTGATCGCGATCACATCTCGCTTATAAGATCTATGCTGTGCTCCTTGTTGAGCTTCTTACATACCTCAACGAAAGTATCGAGCGGGATGTCGTGAAGCTGAGTCTTCTGGCCGCGTATTGTAACGGATACCGTACGGTTCTCGCACTCTTTGTTACCGATTACGAGAATGTAAGGATCCTTCATTGTCCTGTAGTACTTGATCTTCTCGTTCATGTTCTTGTCGGCATAGTCAGCCTCGGTACGGACGTAGTTGAACTCGAGGAGATCCTGAACTTCCTGAGCATACTCGTTGTTCTCGGTGTGGATCGGAACGATGCCTACCTGAACGGGGCTCATCCAGAACGGATATGCACCCTTGAAGTGCTCTGTGATGATTCCGATGAATCTCTCGAAGGATCCGAAGATCGCACGGTGGATAACGACGGGCATCTTCTGTGTGTTGTCCTTGTCGATATATGTCAGACCGAAGTTTGCAGGAAGCTGGAAGTCGAGCTGGATGGTTCCGCACTGCCACTCTCTGCCGAGAGCATCCTTGATCTGGAGGTCGATCTTAGGTCCGTAGAAAGCGCCGTCGCCCTCGTTGATCTCGTAGTTGCCCTCGCCGTACCTGTTGTCGAGGATTCTCTTCAATGCAGCCTCGGCTCTATTCCAGACTTCGATGTCACCCATGAAGT
>OMQY01000278.1 GCA_900313405.1 uncultured Eubacteriales bacterium | reverse complement strand
TATCGATGAGCTGGCTGATCTGATGACTGTTGCTGCCAAGGAAGTCGAAGAATACATCTCGAGACTTGCTGCGATGGCGAGAGCAGCCGGACTTCATCTCCTGATCGCGACTCAAAGACCTTCCGTTGACGTTATCACGGGTACGATCAAGTCCAATATCCCTTCACGTATAGCCTTTGCGGTCGCATCAGGTGTGGACAGCCGTACTATCCTTGATTCCAACGGTGCAGAGAAGCTTCTCGGAAAGGGTGATATGCTTTATGCACCTCAAAGTGCTCCTAAGCCCATCAGAGGACAGGGCGCATTCCTGAAGGATGAGGATGTTGCCGATGTAGTGAATTATCTTAAGCAGCGCTATGAGCCTATTTACGATGAAGATATCCAGAGAGCGGTCGAGAGCGGGACGGATATTGGAGGAGCAGCCGGAAGTGCCTCTTCAGGCGGAGCTTCCGGAGATGATCAGCTTTTCGAGGATGCCGTTGAGGTCGTTCTCGAGGCCGGCAGTGCCAGTGTATCGATACTTCAGAGGAGGCTCGGTATCGGTTATCCGAGAGCGGGCAAGTTAGTCGACGAGCTCGAGAAGAAGCATATTATCGGGCCTTTCGAGGGGAGCAAACCGCGTAAAGTCCTTATCACCAGAACTGACTGGCTCGAGATGAAAGCAAAGGGACAGGAGTGACCTTTAAGATGGTAACCGATTCCGAGATACATGATCTGTCTGTAGTTGTATCAGAAAGGCTCAGAAGTAAAGGGCTCAGATGCGGCTTTGCCGAGAGCCTGACCGGAGGAATGATATCTTCTTCCATTGTTGACATTCCCGGAGCGTCAGATGTTCTCGAAGGTGCGATAGTATCATATACCAATGCCATGAAGATGAATGTCCTCGGCGTACCGGAACATATAATAGAGAAATATACCGAAGTATCGCTTCAATGTGCCGAGTGTATGGCTGTAGGAGCCGGAAAAGTCATCGGAGCAGATATTTGTATAGCCGTAACAGGCTATGCCGGCGGAACCGATTCCGACGAACATGACGGATATGTGTGTATCGGCTATTGTTATAAGGATAAGATCGGAAGCTTTGAACGGAAATATGACGGAGACAGGAGAGAAGTGAGAATGCAGACAGTCGCATGTGCTCTGCGCTCTATACTTGAATTAACAGAAGATAATGAATAACAGACAGACTGCACAGGTTGCAAAGCCGAAGAACGGCGGAAGTATGACGGTCGCGACCGTCCTCGTCATGATAGGATTGCTTTTCTCGAAGTGTTCCGGATTCATGCGTGATATCTTTGTCGGCATCAAGTTCAGTGATCCCGTGTTCAGAGACAGTTTTACACTTGCCTTTACGATCCCGGACCTGGTCTATAATCTCCTTATCGGCGGGTCTATCCAGTCGGCAATTACGCCTTCGCTGTCTTCGGCGATATCCAGAGGCGAGGAGAAGCGAGGGTTCAGGGCTGTTAATATCTTCATATCTGTCTTTGCTGTCCTTATGCTTATCGTCTGTATCCTTGGCAGCGTATTCTCCCGACAGATCTATTCACTGTATAATGCATTCAGCGGAGATGCCAACAACAGGACTGTTGAACTTGCTTCCGAGGCATCCAAGCTCTTGTTCCCGCAGATCTTCTTTATGATGCTCGCAGCTCTTTGCATAGGTATCCTTAACGCATATAAGCGATTTGCTTCTACTGCCTTCGGTCCTTCCATATATAATATCTTTGTTCTTGCTGCGATCATTATATTTGCCGGTAACAGCCAGCGTGAACTGGTCTATACGACGGCAGGTATCATGGGAGCGGCAATTATCTATTTCCTGTTCCAATATATGGTCGGATTTGACAAGATGAAGGCATATCGATTCATCTGGAAGCCGCGTGATCCCGATTTTATAGCGCTTGTAAAGCGAGCTCTTCCGATACTGATATCTGCTTCTATCGTACAGATCAATATGGTCATCCTTAACTATTTTGCAGGATCATTCGATGACGACGGTCATATCTATGCACTGCGTAATGCATCCACAGTCTGGCAACTTCCTTACGGTATCTTTGCCGTTGCAATAGGAAATGTCATGCTCCCGTCGCTTGCGG
>OMQY01000281.1 GCA_900313405.1 uncultured Eubacteriales bacterium | reverse complement strand
TTGATGCATGAGATTGCTACAAGAAGAAGTACTACTCCGATTACGATTGCTGCGATTGCTCCGCCGCCCATAATTATATCCTCCTTATTATTGGATCTTAGTTATTATAAAGCTCTTCCACTTTGAGCTTTACGCCTTCGAGGCCCTTTACGCGGACCTTTGTGCCTTCTACTATCGGTCTGGGTGCCTTAGCGCTCCAGATCTGGCCTGCTACTTTGACCTGACCCTTAGCTTCTATAGGATCGATATCCTTGATCACGATGCCTTCCTGACCGATAAGCCTGTCTGCATTAGTGGCTTCTTTCTTCTGTCTGGCCATATTGTCGAATTTGGGCTTGATCCATATGATGCACACGATAAAAGTAAGTACCGTTACTGCGAGCATTACGATTATCTGCGTTCCTACGGATGCACCGCACAAGTCAAGAACAGCAGCTGCCAAACATCCGACTGCAAGCCACACTGTGGTCAATCCGAGAGTCGCAGCTTCAACAACTATAGCCGCTACCATCAGGATCAGCCAGATGATCCACATATCCATTACCATTCCCTCCTTCTATCCGTTTTGGGAAGCTTTTCGCGCTTCCGAGATTATTATAGACTTTTGACAAAATCGTTTTCAATACATCGGATATCAACTTATATCCGATTTTAATCTTTCTTTATAAAGTCTTTATAAATGGATCAATCCCAGTCCGGATAGTACACTTCTTCGAGTGTCAGGCCTTCGGGAGGCAGGGTCTTACCGGCCTTCTTACGGTCCCCTGATGCGATGATATCGGTCACGGATCCGGGCTCGATCTTCCCGATGCCGACATAGTATAGAGTGCCTGCGATTATGCGCACCATATTGTAGAGGAACGCCTCACCCCTTACCTCGATATTGATGATGTTTCCGTGTGTTGATACATTAACGCTGTTCAGGCGCCTTACTGTCGTATGCTGAGACCCGCCGGCCGCACAGAACGCTGCAAAATCATGTTCCCCCTCGAAAAGCTTCGCAGCCTTCTGCATCTTCTCCACATCGAGCTCATACGAAGTGTAATAGGCGTAACGGGAATTCATCGGACTTCTCGTCGGGGCCGAATAGATACGATAAACATATCTCTTGCCGAGTGTATCGAATCGTGCATTAAAGCTGTCAGCTACATAGCGTGCAGCCTTTACCGCCACATCACCGGGAAGGAGCGCATTTACAGCAAGCGGTATCTTATCTTCGGGGATAAAGAACGGGACATCCGCTGAACAGACATGACCTCTGGCGTGAACGCCGGCGTCTGTTCGGGAACATCCCGTCACCTTTATATCTTCTTTGTAGAGTTTGCTTAATGCCTCGTTGATGACCTGCTGGACCGATCTGCCGTTATCCTGGATCTGATATCCGACAAAATCCGTACCGTCGTATTCACATGTCAGAGCTATCCTCGGCATGAAGCATCAGCTCCGGATCAGACTGCGCTGTTGATCCCGTCGAGCTTGTCGTCAACGCAGGACTTACCCATCATGGCAGCGCCGACGATACCTGCATCGTTACCCATCTGAGCGAGCTCGATCCTTGTCTTCTTAACGCCGGGGCCGAAGTAAGGCTTGCTCATTGTCTTCTCACGAAGCGGTATGAGGAGAGGATCACCCTCGTTACATACACCGCCGCCGATAACTACGACCTCAGGCATGAAAGTATTGATAGCGTTGGCAAGACCGTCAGCGAGATAGTCTGTATATGTCTCAACGACCTCGGCACCGGCTGCATCACCTTCACGCATAGCGACGAAAGCTGTCTTACCGCTCGTCTTACCTTCCTCGGCAATAATAGCTGCAAGTCTGGAGCCGGGATTCTTCTCAGCAACTTCATTCGTAATACGGACAAGTGCGCTTGCCGAACCGTATGCTTCGAAGCACCCCTTACGTCCGCATGAGCACTGCTGACCACCCGATACGATAACATGATGTCCGAACTCGGAACCGGCCTGATTGAAGCCGGAATAGATCCTGCCTCTGATGATGACACCGGCACCTACACCCGTTCCAAGCGTGATCGTAACGGAATCCTTTGTCCCCTTGGCTGCGCCTGCAACCGCCTCAGCCATAGCTGCGCAGTTCGCATCATTATCTATATATACGGGAAGGTCGATGACATCTCTTATGAGCTTACGCATGGGCGTCATCTCGAAGTGAAGATTGTTGGAATAGACGAGCATACCTGCTTCGTTGTCAGGTGTTCCCGGAGAACCGATACCGATAGCCTCGATATCAGATACCTTAAGGTTAGCATCCTCGATGACCTTAAGTGCCAGCTTGCCCATCTCATGGATGATCTCTTCGGTAGTACGGGACTCTGTCTCTGTCTTGATACTGTCCTTATTAAGGAGTGTGCCCTCATCTGTTACGATTCCGGCCTTGATGTTCGTTCCACCGAGATCTATTCCCACATAATATGCCATATTAATGACCTGCCTTCCGTTTTTTGTCAGTGAACGTGTAACATTGTATCACAATGAGTCGCTCTTTTATAGACTTCTTATCACTCTGTCCAGCACCACGGGACCGACTGCTCCGATTGCCAGGATCAGACCGACGATCACATCGATCGCAACTATCTTCAAGGGGTTGAGCTTTGTCCTGCCTTCACCGCCCCTGTAGCAGCGCGCATCCATCGCTACGGCAAGTTCCTCGGCCCTCTTGAAGCTGGCAACAAAGAGCGGGACGAGGACCGTCACATATCCTTTGATGCGATTCAGGAAAGAGCCTGTATCATAATCGGCGCCTCTGGATATCTGGGCCTTCATTATCTTGTCCGTCTCTTCGATCAATGTCGGTATGAAACGGAGCGCGATCGACATCATCATTGCCATCTCATGAACCGGAACCTTGATCACTTTGAGTGGCGAGAAGATGCGCTCGAGAGCATCCGCTATCTTAAGAGGTGTCGTCGTCAGGGTCAGCATGACGCTGGTAGACAGTATGAGGAAGATAAGCCTGACGGCCATTATCGAAGCGCGCTCAAGGCCGTTGTCGGTGATCGTTATCTTCCAGCGATGCCATATTACATCGCCGGTCTTTATCGTAAGTATATTCAGCAAGAAAATGAATATCGTAAGCGGAATGATCGGTGCGACCGTGTTCTTGACCGTCTTCAAGGGCATTCTCGCGACCAGCAGCTGAGCAAGGACAATAAGTCCCATCAGCGCGAGTGCGGCAGGTGTTGTGATCATAAAGATAGCAACGAGATAGAGCGCATACATAAGCACCTTAACCCGCGGGTCGATCCGGTGAAGGATCGATCCTGTATCGACGAACTTACCCAGACTTATATCCTTAAGCATGTTCGCCTCCCTCTGACGCCTTGGTACGCGATGCCGAAGCGCATCCTCTCAGGATCGCCTCCGCCTCCTCTTCGGCAGTCTTCTTGGGAAGATCAAAAACAGCACCCGGTATGACACGCTTAAGTTCAGCCTTTACCTTGCCCGCGAATGCGAACAGTGCGGGCTGCGCTATATCCATCTGCTTCAGGCGTTCTTCATCAGCGAAAAGCTTATCCGGAGTATCCACCGCGAGCACCTTGCCGTGACCGATACAGCATACGCGATCGGCATGAGCTGCTGCCTCATCCATATTGTGTGATACGAGTATTATCGTCGTTCCGTTTTTCCTCAGTTCGTCTATAATGGCGAACATGTCACGGCGGCCTCTCGGATCAAGCCCTGCGGCCGGCTCGTCAAGTACAAGCACCTTGGGCTTCATTGCGAGGACACCGGCCATGGCGGCACGACGCTTACGCCCGCCCGAGAGATCAAACGGACTTTTAACGAGCTGTGATTCGCTAAGGCCTACAGCCTTAGCCGCCTCATGAACACGGAGACGCTGCTCGCTCTCCGACAGGCCCATCTTACGAAGACCATACGCTATATCCTTGAAGACCGTCTCTTCGAACAACTGGCTCTCCGGATACTGGAAAACAAGGCCGACATTCTGTCGCAGTTCGAGTATGTCTTTCTTATGCGAGGCAGAGAGTGTCCTGTCGTCGATATAGAGCTTAACATCGCCGGATTGAGGTCTTAAGATCGCATTAAGATGCGATATCAGCGTCGTTTTACCGCAACCGCTCTTGCCGACTATCGCCAGGACTTCACCTTCGTATACATCGAGGTTGATATCTTCAATGGCCTTTGTCTTACCGTCATCGTATGAATAAGATAATCCTTCGACAGAGAGGATCTTGCGCCTGTCAGGCATGGCCTCCGGGGCTTTATCCGGAGCGGCTGCCGTAACGCGTGCCGCTGTTATCATATCCCGGATCGTCTCGATACAGCTCTCTTCAGATACGAGCTGATCTGACGTTAGCCTTGCTCCTATGCTCTTGGCGATCTCCGATGTCAATTTGATATGAACAGGAAGATCAAGGCCTGCCGCTGTTACCTTATAATCGTCTGCAAAGATCTCCGAGGGCGTTCCGTGCATGGATATCCGTCCGCCTTCCACTACAAAGATCTCGTCGCATCTTGCCGCCTCACCCATATCGTGGGTGATGGTTATGACTGTAAGACCCTTTTCGAGGCGGAGTCGTTCAACGACTGACAGGAATTCATCACGGCTGTTCGGATCGAGCATTGAAGTCGACTCATCGAGTATCAGTATGTCCGGATCCATTGCCAGGGCTCCGGCTATCGCGAGCTTCTGCTTCTGTCCGCCCGAGAGTGACGCTGCCTGACGCTGAGCCAGGTCGTATATTCCGACATCCTTGAGGGCATTATCGACGCGCTGCCTCAGTTCCGGGTTCGGCACGCCGAGATTCTCCGGCCCGAAAGCAACATCTTCCTCAACTATCGTTCCGACTATCTGATTGTCCGGATTCTGGAAAACACAGGCACAGTTCTCCCTTATCCCCCAGAACTCATCTTCATCCCTCGTATTAACGCCGAATACGAGCATACTGCCTGCATCCGGGACCTCAAGGACGTCAATCAGCTTGGCGAGCGTCGATTTGCCCGAACCGTTCGGTCCGAGAATAGCCGTATAGGAGCCCTTGGCGATCTCCAGTGACAGACCGTTAACGGCCTTCTTGTCAACCTTCTGACCGTCCGGAAGGACTGTCTTATACGAGAATTCGACCTGTTGCGCAATAACTACGTTTTCCATATTCAACGATTATAAAAAGAATATCGCGCAATGTAAAGGAGTGAGGTCCTACGCTTTACGATCGTATCAGTAGCTGTAACTGTCCTTGTTGATGAACATCGCCGACATTACTGCGAATGCCAGAGCTCCAATGGCAAAGATCATATATCCGTAGAAAGCAAACGTGAACTCCCCGGTGAACTGGCTCTTTATCGCCATCGGCGTGCCGCTTAGTTTATCCAGCACCTCACCGAGAAGATCCGAAGTAATGATACCTTTAG
>OMQY01000282.1 GCA_900313405.1 uncultured Eubacteriales bacterium | reverse complement strand
GTAAGAGCTCACCGGCGATGTGGAGACATATCGGCCTTGTAAACCCCACCCGGAGCAACGTCGTGGAAGGGCATAACCGTGGTCCGCGGGCCCTGAGGAGACGGCTCGAACCGATCGGAAACGGTCGGTCTAGATAGATGATCGTTTAATACAGAACCCGGCTTACCGGCCGACTCGGTTAACATTAATACAAGACGGAGGTCAGTTACATGTCAGCAGAATCTTATTTGAGCAGAGGCGTATCCCCGACAAAGGATGAGGTCAAGGCAGCTGTCAAGAATCAGGATAAGGGCGTTTTCCCGGGAGCATTTGCCAAGTTGATCCCGGACATCGCAGGTGACCCCGAGTATTGCACTGCGATCCATGCTGACGGGGCAGGTACAAAGTCATCCGTCGCTTATCTCATGTACAAGGAGACCGGGAACTACGACTGGTTTAAGGGACTTGCCCAGGATTCTCTGGTCATGAACACGGACGACCTCGCCTGTGTCGGTGCATATAAGAATATGTCCCTGTCCAACACTATCGGACGTAATGCTCATCGTGTCGACGGTAAAGCCATCGCCAAGATCATCGAAGGGTATGATGAGATGGTGAATAAGCTCGCAGACCTCGGCATCAATATAACGATGTGCGGCGGAGAGACAGCTGATGTCGGCGATCTCGTAAGGACCTTGATCGTCGACTCTACGATAGTAGCCAGATCCAAGAGAGAAGACATCATCAACGCAGCCGACATCAAAGGCGGAGATATAATCGTAGGTCTTGCTTCGTTCGGCCGGGCTACATATGAAGATTCATACAACTCCGGAATGTCCAGTAACGGTCTTACGGCAGCAAGACATCTGCTCCTTTCCAAGTATTACTATGAGAACTATAAGGAGTCTTATTCTGAGACCATTCCCGAAGATAAAGCATATTGCGGTAAGTATCGCCTCACGGATAACCTTCCCGGCACCGATATTACTGTCGGTGAAGCCATCTTAGCTCCCACAAGGACATTCCTGCCTGTTATCAAGGATGTACTCGATAACTACAGAGCTAATGTCGACGGTATCATCCACTGCACCGGCGGCGGACAGGGCAAGTGCCGTGACTTCGGTAAGGACCTGAGATACATCAAGGATAATCTCTTTGAATTCCCGCCGCTGTTCAAGGCGATCTATGAGTCCGGCGATATCCCCATGAAGGAGATGTTCCAGGTATTCAACTGCGGTCACAGGATCGAATTCTACTGTGACAGTCAGGAGGCAGCTGACGGCATCATCGCCATCGCCGGCAAATACAACATCGATGCACGTATTGTCGGTCATGTCGAGTCTCGTCCAGAGGGCTCCGGTAACGAAGTTGTAATCAGATATCAAGGAGAAGAATACATTTATTCATAAGGAATCGAATATAATCCTAGTATAGTCTGTTCGGATTATATCTATAAAGGAGGGATTTCTTATGGAGTCAATCAAGAAGTATATCGCAGAAGCGATCGGTACTTTTGTTCTTGTACTGTTCGGCTGCGGTACGGCATGTGCTGTCGGATGTGATTCACAGTTCGGTGCAGGTTACCTGACAACGGCACTTGCCTTCGGCCTTGTCATCGTTGCTATGGCTTATTCTATCGGTAACATTTCCGGATGTCATATCAATCCTGCTGTTTCCATTGCAATGTGGGTAAGCAAGAAGCTGACACTTCAGGATTTCTGCGGATATGTTATCTCGCAGATCATCGGTGGTATCGCAGGCGCAGCTGTTATCGGTGTTCTTTTCGATACTGATTGCGGTTACGGCGCTAATATGGTAGTTTCCACATCTGACGGCGGCATAATCAAGTCGCTTGCCATCGAGGTCATCCTCACATTTGTTTTTGTTCTTACAATTCTCGGTGTTACATCCAAAAAGGAATTCGCTAATGTAGCCGGCCTTGTTATCGGTCTTACATTGACACTTGTTCACATCCTTGGTATCTACTTCACCGGTACATCTGTTAACCCTGCCAGATCGATCGCTTCCGCCATCATGGCTCATGGCGATCCGCTCAAGTATCTGTGGGTATTCGTCCTTGCACCTCTCGTAGGCGGTGTCATTGCCGCATACGTATGGCAGATCCTCAATATGGACGATTCTGTTGAAAAGAAGTAATCGATAAGATCTGTTGTTTGGGGAATGCCCCGGCTGCATGTTGCGGCCGGGGCATTTTCCGTTTGAGGTTTTGGCGACTGTTGTCAGCCATAGTTCTCACAGGTCAGTTCTTATCAGCGAGCTTCAGGAGAACGGACTTTTCTTTGTTATTGAGGTAGCGGTATTCGCCGGGTTTCAGGTCACCGAGCTCGATATTCATGAATCTGACACGTGTCAATTTGACGACACGGTAACCGAGGTGATCGCACATCCTTCGTATCTGACGGTTGAGTCCCTGGTGAAGGATAATGGTAAAGCTTCGAGCCCCGGTCACGGTCACTTCGCAGGGGAGAGTGATCTGTCCGAGGATCGGAAGCCCGCCTTCCATCTTTGACTTGAAGTCGTCGGCTATGGGACGATCTACCTTGACGCGATATTCTTTCTCGTGGCCGTTCTCTGCTCTGAGCAGCTTGTTGACTATGTCTCCGTCGTTAGTGAGCAGGATCAGGCCTGATGAATTCTTATCCAGCCTGCCTATAGTAAAGACGCGGTCGGGAAGACCCAGATAATCGATAATGTTATCTTCATCGGTCGGATCTGATGTGCATGTTATTCCAAGCGGTTTGTTGAGTGCGATGTAGATCTTATTATCTTCAGGGACTATTATGTTGCCGTCGACCCTGACTTCATCATTATCTGTCACTCTCATGCCGTTATCTGCAGTAATGCCGTTGATCGTGACCCTGCGTTCTTCGATGAGCCTGTCCGCTTCACGGCGGGAGCACAGACCGGAAGACGCTACATATCTGTTGATCCGCATTCCTTCAGACGGGTTATCAGTACCAGGCATTCTTTGCCTCCGCCTTCTTCAATGTGAAGGTGAAAGTGGTACCCTTACCGTATTCGCTCTCAACGGTAATATCCTCGCCCATGTATGTGAGGAGTTCTTTTGCGATAGCCAGACCCAGACCGGTGCCCTTTTTGCCGCGCGCGCGATCGGCCTTGAAGAATCTGTCGAAAATATGGTTGATATCGTACTCGTGTATTCCTTGACCGGTATCGATTACGGAGATATATACCTTGTTGACCATCTCGTTATATTCTGTCGATATCGTGATAGATCCGCCGGAAGGGGTGTATTTCTTGGCGTTATCGAGCAGGATGACCAGGATCTGCTCGACGCGGTCCGGATTACCCATTACCGTCGGGAGCTTACCTGTATTAAACATGACCCTGAATGATATGCCGGCATCTTTCATGATGGGCATCATCTTTGTCTCAAGTTCTGACAGAAGCTGGTTCATATCGATAGGGAAGGTCTTAAATGCCATCGTTCTCGACTGAAGTTTTGACAGCTCAAGCATGTCATCGATCAGTCTTGACAGTCTCATTGTCTCATTAAGGATAATGCTGTAGTACCTCTGACGATCCTCTTCCTTCTTGACAAGTCCGTCGGAGAGCGGCTCTATCAGACCGCGCAACGTCTGAAGAGGGGTGCGGAGCTCGTGCGAAATGTTAGCAACATAGTCTCGTCTTGTCCTCTCGAGCTTGAGTTCTTCGGAGATATCTCGGAAGAATCCTGTTGCACCGATGCACTTGTCAGGATGATTGACGTCAAACTTGGGGATGATATTGATCTGATAAGCGTAATCAGGACCTTCGAGCGTTCTTTCCTTCTTAACGCCGCTGCTCAGACACTCATCCAGATCATCCCAGACTTCGCTGAAAGGGATCAGCTGGAGTCTCTCGGTAAAGACATTTCTGTTGGGGACTCGAACGAAGATATGCTGCATGGTCTTGTTTACTGCAGTCGGCGCACCGTTCTCGTTAAAGACGACAATGCCTTCGGCGATAACATTAAAGATATCTTCAAGCCTGTTACGCTCATTAGTCAGATCATTGATGGATTTGGACAGCTTGTCAGACAGTTTGTTGATGGTAGCCGCAAGCTCTCCGACTTCGCCCGGATACTTCTCTTTGGCCTTAACGCTATAGTTTCCTTTGCTGTATTCCTTGGCTATGTCAGTAACGATCTGGATAGGCTCAAGTATGTGCTTAACCATGAACGTTACGGGTAACATCATGAAAAGTGCAGCCGCCAGAGTCGACAGGAGAAGGACATTAACATACTTTGTGATAGCTTCGTCGGTAGCGTTGGCATTGGATATCGATATCAGATAATAGTCGTCATCATTGATGAGGACCCGCTGCTTTATGACAAGCGTTGTCTCGAAGATGGTGTCGGCAACGAGCTTGTAGATGGCATTCTGATTCGGTTGAAGCGGAGTCTCGGCTGCATAAAGAAGTGCATCGGCCTCGATACCGTTAAGATCTTCGTTAGTTGAAGGGTAGATGATGTAGCCTTTCTCATCCATTATGAAGAGACGGCGACCGTTGTAGCCGTCAGGAGAGAAGAGGTATTGCTCGGAGTTCTGAAGTATACCCGGATTGTAACTGATCATATATGCCAGGCTCTCGGCGTTGCTGAGAGCCTCATCGACCTCGGTCTCGGATGCCGTAAGTCTTCCGGCCATAACGAAGGCCAGGGTAGCAAAAAGCGTGGACGCACACAGTGCGCTGACAACGAGCACCAGGATTCGGCGCATCAGCGATGTGTTGCGGAAAAACATGGTCAGCTGACCTCGAACTTATATCCGACGCTGTATACTGTCTGAATGCTCCAGGGGGCACCGTCGAGATAGACTTTCTGTCTGATTCTCTTAATGTGCGTGTCTACTGTACGTGGATCTCCCTGATAATCATAACCCCAGACGAGCTGGAGGATCTGATCTCTTCCCATAACCTGACCGGCATGAGAAGCGAGGAGATGGAGTATCTCAACTTCCTTAGGTGTGCAGGGGATGTTCTCGCCCTTGACCTTAACGGAATAATTATCAAGATTGATCTCGAGATCTTCGAATCTGAGGATTGATGAAGGTTCACCGGCTTCGGCAGTCCTTCGCAGAACGGCCTTGATCCTGGCAATAACTTCTCTGGAGGAGAAAGGCTTAACTATGTAGTCATCGGCACCGAGTTCGAGACCTAATACTCTGTCGATCTCCTCACCCTTGGCTGTAAGGATGATTATAGGTGTCGTTATGGTCTTGCGAAGTTCTTTGCATACATCGAGGCCTGACATCTCAGGCATCATAACATCAAGAAGAATGAGGTCGGGCTTAAGCTCGGCAGCCATATTAAGAGCTTCACGTCCGTCATAGGCGTCTGAATGCGTGAAGTGTTCACTGTCCATATAAAGTGCAAGTGATTCGTGCACTATCGGATCGTCGTCACAAATAAGAATATGCGGTGAAGTTGACATCCTGATTCATCTCCTGTCAGTATTCTCAGCATAAAGCCAATCAGGATTATTATATAATTAAAAGCGTGATATTTACAATCGAAAAATTAATTGACAATTAGAAAGCTAATTTGCTAATTTTCGACTTTGGTAGTATAGTCAAACATAATGAACCATCATGCATAATGATGATAAGGAGGATATTTTATGAAGAGGTCATCAAAGAAGGTTGTGGCTCTCGTTACAGCATCTGCAATGATTCTTTCGGTTGCCGGCTGTAGCAAGAAGTCGAACAAGACTGAGAAAGCCGTTGTCAGTGCTGCAGAAGAGTTCTCAGAGGCGCTGCTCTATAACGACCCGGACGAGATACTTGATCTTTGTTCTGAGGACTATGATGATATGCGTGACACGTATAAGACCACTCTCGATTTCTCTAATTACGGAGACGATCAGGGCAAGGCTTATGACGCTATCCTTGAGACTATCGAATACGAAGTAGACGATGGATCCGTAGAGGTTGAGGACGATGAAGCTTCCGTAAGCGTTATTTTCACAATGGTCGACTACGAAGCAGTTGCCGAGGATGACGATAATATGGAAGATATCAATGCATTCCTTGATGCTATTGATGAGTGTGAAGATACGATCGAAGTAGAGACAACATTCGAATTCGAGAAGGATGAAGAAGATTTTTGGTTGATCACAAATCTTGATGACGTCCTTTCGGATGTTTACTGCTTCGTTGGTGACGAAGCAATCTCGTTCGGTTCGCTCGCTGATTATGTAGATCACACATACTTCTGGTTCGCATCCGACGGAGTTTCCACATACAATAACGTAAACTCCATCAATTGCCAGCTCTATCTCACCGAAGAGGCTTATGAGCTTTCCAATGAAGACAGACAGGTCTACTATATCGTTCTTCTTGACGGTACTCAGGTTTACAAGAGTGAACTGTCACCCAGCAACACCGATGCATACTGGACAACAGATCTGATGTCGCAGAGCGGTCTTACTGCACCTGATAACAACAAGCTTCCCGAAGGTCAGTATACTTTCCAGTTCTACGATGCCGGAGATAATCTCCTTGCAGAAGATACATGTACGGTAACTCAGACTTCCGCTGATCAGACATCATTCAGTACTTACTGGTGGTTCACATCCGGTGATCATACCTATAATGATACACAGGAGATCGATTGCGATCTGAGCTTCGATGACGGCGGCAACTATCCCGTTTATTACACGGTTCAGTACAACGGTTCTGTTGTATACACAAGCCCTGTAGATTCATATTCCAGATACGGTTACTATGGTCCGGAACAGAATGCAACTCTTGATGCTTCCGGTTTCCTTCCTACCGGTACATATACGATCACATTCTACAGCGATAATGATACAGTACTGACATCTGATTCCGTTCAGGTAACATCTTCCGGCGGAACAAATCCTAACCCTAATCCTAACCCCGGTTCCGGTACTATCGATACGACCGAGCTCGGATACGAGTTCGTCAGCGACGACTTCAGAGCTCTTATAAGCGATATTTCTTCCGGCGGAACGACAACCGGATACGGTTGGTGGGACTATAACGTGGGAACGATCTGCGACGGTCTCTATACAACATCTGATATAGTTGCATTCTCACTGTTGCTCAAGGATGAGAACTATTCTCAGTCGATCTACTATGCATACTACTTCTCTGAGGATGTAAGAGTATTCGATGATGATTCTTTCCTCGGTTCAATGGCTCCTATCTACGATGCTACGATCAGCCCGAGTGTTTATAGTGACGGCGCGTACTATGATATCGACCTTAACGTAAACAGCCTCCAGCCCGGTTATTACTTCCTGCTCGTTGCAGATAATTCAAACCTTGACAATTATCTCCTCGTAGCGTGGGCAGGCGTTCAATAATGATCGACATCTGATCTTTGATCGTTAACTTCAGTTCTCCGGATCCTCTGGGTCCGGAGAACTTTTTTGTGAAAGATCATGATAAGGCTTTAACTTGCTATAAAAAAGATTATCATTTACTATGTAACAGATAAGGATTAAAGGAGGATCATATGAAACGTTCCGCTTCTTTTTGTAAAGGGGTTACCGTATTGCTGGCGATGACTCTTGTTATGGCAGGCCTCTCCGGTTGTTTCAAGAAAGAGGATCCTCAGAAGGAGCTTACCGAGTATTCAGAAGAAGTTACGGAGAACTTTTTCGATAAGCTTAAGGCCTCTATCAAGTACAATTCCTCACGTGATGTCGAGTTTCCCGAGTTGACGGAAGAACAGATCGAACTGATGGAATATGCCTTTTCAGGGACTGATGTGAAGCTCGGAGACGTTGAGATCGATGATGATGACGATGAGAAGGGAACTGTGGAATTTGTCTTCTCGGGATATAAGGCATATTCCGATGATCTCACGAAGATCGCTACGATGGATGAGTATAAAGCGATAGTAGATGATATCAAGAGTGAGAAGGTAACAGTCAGGCTCAAGGCAATCAAGGAGAACGATGAATGGATCTTCAAGGATATGAGTGAGATAGAGGAGATGTTCTTTGAACCTTATGAAGAACTCTGTTTCCTTGACGAGAACGGCAATCCTATCAACATTACGGATGCCTACTCAGAGTATATTGCCGGAATGTACGGTGATATCTACATCTCATCCTACTGGTACGATCCGATCTTGGGTAACCCTCTCATGGGATCGAGTATCAGTTCTCCCGTATCTCTTCAGAATGTGTTCTACTTTACCGAGCCGGTAAGCGGAGAGTTTACGGCACAGCTCGAGAGTAACGGCAATGTCGTCGCGACGATCGATATCTCGATAGATAATGAAGTAACGATAATGTGTGATTTCCCGGCTCCTTCCGGCGGCTATACGGCAGGAGGTTATATGGTTACATTAATGATCGGAAGTGTTCCGTTGGCAGCATCTCAGACTATCACGGTGAACTGACAGGCAGAGTATGTTTAGAGCTGACAGTTGGACTGATTATGAAGTCATGTATGCCGGAGACGGCGAGAAATATGAGCGTTGGGGAGACGTAATACTCAGACGTCCCGACCCGCAGGCGATCTGGCCTGCTATCGCCGGCCGGATTGACGGGAAAGATATCCGAAGTCTTGATGATCTTCCTTCGCCTCATGCGATATATAACCGCAGCAACACCGGAGGCGGATCCTGGTCGAGACTTAAGCCTATGCCCGATAAGTGGAAGATCGGATACGACTCTCTGGGTAAAAAGCTTACTTTTATTATAGAACCGACAGCGTTTAAGCATACGGGTCTGTTCCCTGAACAGGCAGCGAACTGGGACTTCTGCGGCAAGATACTTGAAGATGCAAAGGCCGGAGGACGTAAGGATATCAAAGTATTGAACCTTTTCGCTTATACGGGCGCTGCTACTTGTGCTCTTGCGGCGCACGGTGCCGATGAGGTTGTTCACGTGGATGCATCAAAGGGCATGATCGCCAGAGCAAAAGAGAATATCAATGCTTCCGGACTGTCCGACCGCTATGTAAGGTTCATTGCCGAGGATTGCCGTCGCTTCGTTGAGCGCGAGATACGCCGCGGACGTAAATATGACGGCATCATAATGGATCCGCCCAAGTACGGAAGGGGACCGACGGGAGAACTCTGGGAGATAGACAAGTCTCTATATGAGTTTGTATCGCGTTGTGCGCTCCTTATGTCTGATGATCCGCTCTTTTTCCTGCTCAGTTCCTATGCTACGGAATTGTCACCCTCTTCTGCGGGAAACACCATCGAGATGGCATTATCTCCGACTCACGGCGGCAAGGTCGTATCAGAAGAATTGGGACTGCCCGTCAGTAAGATGGGCATAATGCTCCCTTGCGGAGCAACCTCGAGGTGGACACCTTGATCCGTCCCGAGATCCTATATGAGGACAATCATATAATCGTTGCCATAAAGCCGGCGGGAGTGTTGTCGCAGTCTGACGGGTCAGACGCTCCCGATATGCTGACTGCTCTGAAGGAATATATCAAGGTCACATACGGCAAGCCGGGTAATGTCTTTCTGGGTCTTGTTCACAGACTTGACCGGCCGGTATCCGGTGTGATGGTCTTCGCAAAGACTTCAAAGGCGGCATCAAGGATCAGTGAACAGATCCGTAAGAGAGAGGTTACGAAGCTTTACCGTGCAGTAACGGAGGGGATTCCAGAGCCTCGATCAGGACGGTATGAGAACTGGTGTACCAAAGATCAGGGGGCGAACACTACAACGGTAAGCGACAAGCCGATAAACAAGGATTCAAAGATCTCTTCGCTCAGTTACGAAGTATCCGGCACAAGCAGTTTTGGCGGAAAGACCGTGAGTCTGGTCAATGTCAGACTTGAGACGGGAAGATCTCATCAGATACGTTCACAGATGGCTTATAACGGGCATCCGCTGTTGGGCGACGCGAGATACGGCACGGGATCTTATAAGGGAGATATCTGTCTTCAGTCGTGTTATCTGGCGTTCAGGCACCCGACCAAGGGGGAAGAGATGGCTTTTACCATGCCGATACCGAACGATGGACCTTGGGCGCTATTTGCTTGACTTTGTTCTTTATTAATTTATATAATTAAAAGTCGGTATACCCGTACCGCATCTTTGTGTGCGGT
>OMQY01000284.1 GCA_900313405.1 uncultured Eubacteriales bacterium | reverse complement strand
GTCATGCACGCGGCCGATCGCAAGAAGTACGTGCGAGGGATCCAATGATCCCGATGTACACGCGCTTCCTGAAGAAGCCGCGATGCCCTTGTCGTCGAGAAGCAGAAGCAGGGACTCGCCCTCTATCCCCTCGAAACAGAAATTGATATTGCTCGGAACCCTGTGTTCGAAGTCGCCGTTGAGAGCGGAGTGCGGGATCTCGTTGAGCCCTGCGATTATCCTGTCTCTTATCGGAGTGAGCTTCGCCTTATAGTCATCGAGAGCCGCAACGGACTCCTTCAGAGCCGCCGCCATGGCTGCTATACCGGGGACGTTCTCGGTGCCCGCTCTCTTTCCTCTTTCCTGCGCGCCGCCTTCGATCAGGTTCGTAATTGCGATGCCCTTCTTCGCATAGAGGAAACCCGTGCCCTTGGGACCGTGGAACTTGTGGCCCGATGCGGAGAGCAAGTCGATGTTGTCCTCTTCAACATTGACCTTAATGTGACCTATAGCCTGAACAGCGTCAGTGTGGAAGATGACACCGTGCTTTCTGCAGACGGCGCCGATCTCACGGATGGGCTGGATTGTACCGATCTCGTTATTCGCATACATGACAGTGACGAGGGCCGTGTCGGGACGGATCGCGGCTTCGACCTCATCGGGACTTACAATGCCGTTCTCATGAACGTCGAGGAGAGTGACCTCGAAGCCTTCCTTCTCAAGTCTCTTCAGCGTATGAAGGATCGCGTGATGCTCGAAGGCTGTCGATATGATGTGCTTCTTGTTCTTTCTCGCGCCGATCGCCGCGGCTGAGAGCAGAGCCTGATTATCCGCCTCGGAACCGCCCGAAGTGAATATGATCTCCTTCGCGTTCGCGCCGATCGCCGCCGCCACGTCTTCCCTTGCCTGCTCGAGGACCTCCTTGGCCTCCTGACCGAAGCTGTAGAGGCTCGAAGGATTGCCATATGTGCTTCCGATAAGACTTACCAGTGTATTGACAGCCGTTTCGCTCATCTTTGTCGTCGCGGCGTTATCTGCGTAGATCAATGTCTTACTCCCCCTGATAAAAATATAACGGTGTTATATTATCATATTTACCTACTATGTCAATAGGTGTTCTTGATTACCCTATTGACTACGGGTATAATAGGTAATGTTTCAGGGTAGATTGTTTTTGAAGGAGAACTGATATGATCTCAACAAAAGGAAGATATGCTCTGCGCGTAATGCTCGATCTGGCGCAGAACAGCGACGGCTCTTACATCCCGCTCAAAGATATCGCCGAGCGTCAGGAGATCTCGAAGAAGTATCTCGAGATAATCGTTAAGGAGATGGTCACAGGCGGCCTCATCGCAGGCGTATCCGGCAAGGGCGGCGGCTATAAGCTCGTAAGAAAGCCCGAGAAATATACAGTCGGAGAGATCCTGGAACTCATGGAAGGAACACTGTCGACCGTCGTCTGCCTCGCGGACAGGAACTACGACTGCCCGCGCCGCGACAGGTGCGAGACTCTTCCGATGTGGAAAGAATTCGATAAGATCGTACGCGATTATTTCTACGGCAAGAAGCTGACCGACTTAATGTAATCTTACTCCGGGAAGAACTCCATTATCTCGTCGTCATCATCAGGACCGCCGGAAGAACCGGACTGCGAAGAAGTGTTGTCGCCGGTCTTCAGCACGGACTTTAACACCTCGACCACCTTGGCGTACTCATCCATCATGGAGTCGTAGCCTGATATGATGCTCGGCACATTCTTAGCCTTCGACGCATTCTCCTGGTCGAGGGCCATCTTCGACAGCTTGTCGGCGCCGATCGTCCTGGCCGAACTCTTGAGCGCATGTACATAAGTCGAATAATCGGTCCAGTTCTTCTCGTTATAGAACCTCGAGATGCTCTCCCTCTTCTCGGGTTCGCTCTCGACGAACGTCTCGAGAAGATCGATGAAGAACTCCTCGTCATTCATGCAATATGTAAGGGCAGCCCTGACGTTGAAGCCCTTCTTCCCGAGCGTGTCGGCAATGCTGTCTTTCTGATCCGCCTGCGATCCTTCATCGCTTAAGTCGACGAACTTATAGCTTCCTTCGGGAAGATACTGGATAAGGATGCTCTCAAGCTGCTTAGGGATAATCGGCTTGGACATGTAGTCTCTGAAGCCTTCGTTGATATACATCTCCCGCGCTCCCGAGATGGCATTCGCGGTGAGCGCGATGACGGTTGTGGAATCGTCGATGAGTTTGTTTTCGCGCAGGATCTTGAGAGTCTCGATGCCGTCGAGCACGGGCATCATGTGATCCATGAGTATGATGTCGTAGTGCTTGTTGCCGATCATGTCGATCGCCTTCTTGCCGGAGTTTACCGTGTCGGGCACGAGGTTGAGCCTCTTCATGAGGCCCTTGGCGACCTTGAGGTTCATGT
>OMQY01000286.1 GCA_900313405.1 uncultured Eubacteriales bacterium | reverse complement strand
GAATCAAACTGCGCTCTCTTAACAGCATCCAGTGTAGCCTGAAAATCTTCTTCTGTCTCGCCCGGGAATCCGACGATAATATCAGTCGAGATAGAACCGTCCGGGATCTTACTTCGGAACAAGTCCACGATCCTCATGAAATCATCGATCTTATACGGCCTGTTCATTCGCGACAGGACTCTGTCAGAACCGGACTGCATTGCAAGATGCAAGTGTTTCTCAATGTTAGGATACGAAGCCATAAGTTCGATGACCTCATCAGAGAGATCCTTTGGATGAGAAGACATAAACCGTACTCTGGAGAAGCCATTGATCTCAGCTGCTGCCTTCAGAACATCGGGGAACCTGTGGCCGTCCGAATCAGAATAGGAATTGACGTTCTGTCCCAGGAGCATGATTTCCTTAAATCCCTGATCAGCGAGGCTCTGAAGTTCCTCCACGATCTGATCAAACTGTCTGGAACGTTCCCTTCCTCTTGCATAAGGCACGATACAGTATGTGCAGAAGTTATTGCAACCATACATGATCGGCACAAGTGCTCTGAACTTACGGGCTCTGGATATCGGTACGAGCGAGTCCTCGGCAAGATAATCATCTTCCGATATGTCTATCAACTGCTTATTCTTCCTGATGGCTCCGAGCAAGAGCTTCGGAAACATATGAAGCTGCTGAGGATCGAAAACAAGATCAACATATGGGAAACTCTTACGTATCCTCTCAACGTTCTCGGGAACCTTCATCATACATCCGCAGACAACGACAATTATATCTCTGTCCTTCTTCTTAAGGCTCTTTATCTCACCGAGATTACCGAACAGTCTGTCCTCTGCATTCTCACGCACTGAACATGTATTGAAGATTATGATATCGGCATCCGGGCCGGAAGTTCTCATAAGGCCCATAGATTCGAGCATACCGACCAGTTTCTCACTGTCCGATTCGTTGAGCTGGCATCCGTATGTACGGATATCGTAGGTAACCGTTCTGTTTTTCGTAAGGGACCGGTCGGCAAAATATTCTCTCAAAGCGTCTGAAGCGGAACGGACCGCCTTCATGTCTGTATCTGTAACCTTGATAATTGCCATCTGTCTACCTCATATCGTCAATGAACACTATTATACTAAAGATTGCTTTTTTCATAAAGTAACGAAAATAACACATATATAAACTTAACAGACTGCATATATTGATATAATAACGATATGAATAAACGACCGATAAAGATTATAACAACTCTTATGACAATAGCCCTGATATCAGGGTTCCTTATGCCTACGGCGTCTTATGCCGTAAATGAGCAATTTGACGATCCTTCGGATAATTACACATCCCAGAACGAAGCCCTGACAGATCTCATGAATGAGCCCGGGCCTGATGCGCCGTCTATAACAGGTACTTCATATATTCTTTATGATTCACTCTCCGGGGTGACAGTTATGGGCCGTAATCCGGACGAGAAACTCGAGCCAGCGTCCACTACCAAGATAATGACCATCCTCCTGGCGCTGGAGAATCTCTCCCCCGATGAGATGGTCACGATCACACCTGATATGCATATGGAACTTCCTGCCGACTACGTAACAGTCGGACTGATAGACGGTGAAGAAGTATCCGTAAGAGACCTGATGTACGCAGCGATGCTTACTTCCGCCAATGACGCCACCCTGGCCCTTGCTATTTACATGGGCGGAACACAGTTGAGTTTTTGCATGACAATGAACGAGAGGGCACGGGAATTAGGCTGTACAAATACTAATTTTACTAATGCCTATGGTCTGTCAGATCCCAATCATGTCACTACGGCTGCAGATCTTGCGCTTATTCTCGAGGAAGCACTGACTCACCCGGAATTCCGCGAGATGGCTACTACCATTTCCTACACCATGTCACCTACGAACCTCTATGATGCTCAGCGTGTCATCAACAATGCCAACAGATTCATCTCAACGCAGGAATATGCTTATGATTATTATATCGGCGGAAAGACAGGCTACACGGAGTCTGCCGGATATACGCTGGTAGCCGCAGCCGAGAAGAACGATCGTATCCTGATCGGTGTTATCCTCGGAGCCACGGATGCCAATCAGAGATTCCGTGACATGATCAATCTTTTCGAGTATGGGTTTACACATTTTACTACCATACCCGTTGATTACACCGAATTTACCGCTATTGTTAATTCAACGATCGAACAGGTAAACGGTGCACTTGTTAATACCGATCTTCAGGTAACCGAATATGACTACCTTAAGACTCTCTCCCCTTATCTGACAACAACTTCCGAGAGAGTTGCCTCAGGCTGCACTAATATGGTAGAGCTCTCAGGTCAGAGTATCGATTCTTCAAACCACGATCAGACACTCGAACTACCGCTTTGTAAAGTGTTCAATGACGGCAAGACCTATATTGTCGGTGCCCTTACGTTAAGGATCACGACACGAGATCGCGTAGTTGAGATCAAGCCCGAGAAGCAGTCTTCATGGAGTCGGATCAAGTTCATCTGCAGAACTGTCTTTGTAATATCCTTACTGCTTATGATCCTTGTGATAGCTTTCCTCATATTCCGAAGGAGCTATAGAAGGAAGATGCGCGAAGAATCACGTAAAAGATCAAGAATGCTCTGAGGTAAGTATGATAAGAAAAGCAACGATCGCAGATATTGAAGGAATCGATCTACTGTTGTCTCAGGTTCTTGAAGTACATCATGATATCAGGCCGGACCTGTTTAAGAGTAATACCCGTAAGTATACGGATGAGGAACTCAAGACCGTTATCGAAGACCCGGATCGGCCGATCTTCGTTTACGAAGAATCAGCCGGTATCATCCTCGGATATGTTTTCTGTATCATCACAGAGCATAAGAATGATAATATCCTGACTGATATCAAGACCCTATATATAGATGATCTGTGTGTCGACCGGACAAGAAGAGGCGAACACATCGGCAGAAAGCTTTACGAATATGCCGTAAGCTATGCCGGGAAAATCGGCTGCTATAATGTCACTCTCAATGTCTGGGAGGGAAACGACGGCGCTAAGGCTTTCTATGAGTCACTTGGGATGAAGCCCCAGAAATACGGAATGGAGACTATTCTCTGACCTCCTTATCCGTCTTCTTTTTGAATATCACAAGTTTACTGAATACATAATTGGTAACTATGACTATGATATTGGCGATCACCTTGATCATAAGATCGTTGAACTCAAGGACATCGACAAAGACATGCATGATAACAGTCTCAATGCCGAGTGTTGCCAGACGGCAGGCAAAGAAATACACAGCCTCACGTGTGATCGCACCTATACCGTGAGCCTCACTTTCAAAGACCCAGATCCTGTTGGTAACGAAAGCAAATGTACACGATACTATCCAGGCCAGCGCATTAGGGAGCTTACTTCCATATGCATCGAGCATCCCCATCGGATGAGCGAACATCCAGTATGCCGCAATATTGATCACGGTAGTCAGTACGCCGAATATGCCGTACATAACGATCGATCTGTACTTATCGTATAATTCCCTGATCTTAGTCATCATTTAAGTTCACGCTCGGCAGTCGCCAATGCCTCTGCGACCACGACATCCATATCATAATACTTGTACTGACCGAGCCTTCCGCCGAAGATGACCTTCGATTCGTTATCAGCGAGTTCCTTATACTTCGCATACAATTCGCTGTTAGCAGCATCATTGACAGGATAATAAGGCTCATCACCGGGCTTCCACGCAGACGAATACTCTCTGGATATGACGGTCTTAGGACCGGTGCCGAATTCAAAGAACTTATGCTCGATTATCCTTGTCCAGGGAGTCTCGGCATCTGTGTAATTAACAACTGCATTTCCCTGGAAATTCGGCATATCAAGAAGTTCTGTCTCGAATCTTACAGAGCGGTATTCGAGCGGACCGAACCTGAAGCCATAATATCCGTCGATAGGACCGGTATAAATGATCCTGTCAGCAATATCGTATAGTTCATCTCTATTCTTCAGGAAATCCACACCGAGTCTCACATCGATACCTTCGAGCATCCTGCCGATCATGTCGGTATATCCGCCTATCGGAATCCCCTGATAAAGAGCATTGAAGTAATTATTATCAAAAGTCAGCCTTACCGGCAGTCTTTTTATGATAAAGGCAGGAAGTTCGTTGCAAGGTCTTCCCCACTGCTTCTCTGTGTAGCCTTTGACGAGTTTCTCATATATATCACGGCCGACAAGGCTAATCGCCTGTTCCTCGAGATTAGTCGGCTCTGTGATACCTGCTTCCTTACGCTGCTCTTCGATCTTAGCAGCAGCCTCCTCAGGTGTAACCACGCCCCACATCTTATTAAATGTGTACATATTAAAGGGCAACGAATACAGTTCCCCCTTATAATTAGCAACAGGGGAATTAGTGTATCTGTTGAACTCGGCAAAACGGTTCAGATAATCCCATACTTTACGATCATTGGTATGAAAAATATGCGCGCCATACCTGTGGACATTGATGTCTTCGATCTTCTCGGTATAGATATTACCTGCAATATGGTCTCTCTTATCTATAACAAGAACTTTCTTGCCCGCATTAACGGCTTCCCGGGCAAATACGGAACCGTACAGCCCGGCACCTACGATCAGATAATCATAATGCATATATCAGATCGGCTCCTCGAAAACGTTGGAGAAGTTCTCTTTCAATACATCCAGATACGAACAGAAAGTACGT
>OMQY01000311.1 GCA_900313405.1 uncultured Eubacteriales bacterium | reverse complement strand
GCTCTGAAAGACTATTTCAGAACGATCAATTCAGGGGAGGGAGATGTTCTTACTGTTATCTTCCGGTTTGCGGATAAGAACAGAAGATTTCTTAAGCTTCTTGATAAACATTGCATGATGCATATCGCTCTGCAGTGTATCAATGAGTATCTGCCAACGCTTCGTGACAACGAGCTTTCTTCTGACAATCCTTTCACGACTTTGTTAGATGGCCTTGATTCGGATTATCTGATAGCGCTTAATATCGGTGCGGTATGGAATGTGATCAGTCTATGGGTGCATCAGGGTATGAAGGATGATCCCGGGCATATTAAGGATACCGTAAGAGAATATATAAACAGGATACGATATAATCAGTTACAGTAGTCTATCCGTTCTGGAGGAAGCATTGAAGTGATCATGAGATACGATGTTGTTGCATTAGGAGAATTGCTGATCGATCTTACGGAAGCGGGGCTAAGTCCGAACGGTATGAGACTGTTTGAGCAGAATCCCGGAGGTGCGCCTGCCAATATGCTCACGGCTCTGAGCCATTCAGGTTATAAGACGGCGTTCATAGGGAAGGTCGGGGATGATATGCATGGCCGTTTCCTTATAAAGACGCTCAAGGATGAGGGGATAGATACAGGGGCGGTCATAAAGGATCCCGATTGTTTTACGACACTTGCCTTTGTAGGTCTGGATGAGAACGGTGAGAGGAGCTTTTCTTTTGCAAGGAAGCCCGGGGCTGATACTATGCTCCGTAAAGAAGAATTGGATCAGGATCTGCTCTCGGGTTGTAAGATCTTTCACTTCGGATCGCTGTCCATGACGGATGAGCCTTCAAGAAGCGCAACGCTCGAGGCTGTGAATATCGCCCGAAGTGCCGGAGCCTTGATCTCTTATGATCCTAATTATCGGCCTTCACTATGGTCGGATCCGGATGCTGCAATAGAGCAGATGAGTTCAGTCATAGGCCTTGTTGATATGCTGAAAGTCTCTGATGAGGAGAGTATTCTTCTGACAGGATGTAAGGATCTTACTGCGGCAGCTGACAGACTGTTGTCTATGGGACCGCGACTCATTGCGGTCACGCTTGGACAGAAGGGTGTGCTTATTGCAAGATCAGACTTTAAGCAGATCATAGAAGGGTTCAATGTGAACTGTGTCGATTCGACCGGAGCGGGGGATTGTTTCTGGGGCGGATTCCTAAGCTGCTTCCTGGCATATGATAAGCCTGTTGAAGCGGTGTCCGCGGAGGATCTGATACAGTGTGCTTTGACGGGAAATGCTTTTGCGGCATTATGCGTAGAGAAGAGGGGAGGCATTCCGTCCATCCCGTCAACAGAGGAAGTTAAGCAGTTTATATCTTGCCATTCCCGATAACCCGTAAGCGGACAGATAGTCTCTTTGTGTTATAATCCTTATGTCAGGTCGACTGTTTCTTACATGGGAGAATGACTATGAAGGACGACTATAAGAACGCTACACAGGGGGACTACAGTATGAGTATCGTTGAGAAGACATTTAAGAGCGGCGAGGTTATCATCAAAGAAGGTGATATCGGTAAGAGCTTTTTCAGGCTGATGGATGGAAGCGCATTGGTCTACGCAGGATACGGAAAGAATGATCAGATCAAGCTATCTGCTATCGAGCCCGGAGAGTACTTCGGCGAGATGGCAATGATCGAGGCGTATCCCAGGAGCGCCACTGTAGTTGCCAAGGGGACGGTAACCGTTATTGAGATCCCCGAAGATGATATCAATGAGTATTTCGAAGAGAATCCCGATATGATCAGCGATCTTATGCGGTACTTGAGTGACAGGATCACCGCCACGACAAATGATCTTAATGAAGCTGAAGACCTGTTGAAGCAGCTTCGTGAGGCGGATGCGGGTAAGAAGCAGTCTCTTTTCTCCAAGATCAAGAAGCACGTTAATGTATATCAGTCCAACAAGAGTAAGATCGGGGATAATGCCGATGATCCGTTTAAGGGAGACTTCACGGGTATCACCTATGATGATTCGAATAACGTGAAGAATTACAGGAAGGGAATGATCATCTATAGAGAAGGCAAGCCTGCTGACTGCATGTATATCCTTCACAGCGGCAGCGTCGGATTCTATACCGATTACAGAAGCCGCGATGAACTTAAGGCCTCTGAACTGTCTGCGATATCTCTATTTGGTGAGGCGGGCTTGATCTCGGAGGATGCCAGGGTCAATACTGCCGTATCCGAGGCCGATGATACAGTGGTTGAATTCATCACTCAGGATGATCTCGTGCCGCTGTTCCGCAGCAGCCCTGCAAAGGTCGTTATGATCCTTCGATACCTCTCATACAGCCTGAGAAGCTGCAATAACAGATTCCTCAGCGTATGTAAGGAGATCACTGAGTCCTATGGTGATCAGCTGTGATCGGAACGGAGTATCTTCATGTTAAAAGATCTATATTCAAAGTATTATTTTGAAGGAAACTACAATTGTGCTGAGGCGATCCTCAGGGCAGCCAACGAGTACTATGACCTTGGACTTCACGATCGGGACATGATCTCCTTCGGCGGCTTCGGTGCCGGGATACAGAGCGGCAACACATGCGGAGCGGTCCTTGCCGGCGTCGGCGTGCTGTCGATGAAGTATGTCGAGCAGAAGGCACATGAGAGTAAGGATATCAAGCCTGTTACGATGATGCTCATCCGTGAGTTCAATAAGCAGTACGGTTCCGTGCTCTGCAAGGATATCAAGCCGCAGTCATTCAAGCCTGAGTACAGATGCAAGAATACTATCGAAGTCGCTTGCGATATCATCGAAAAGGTTATTGAAGAGTACGAAGCCAAAAGGTGATTGCTTATGGGGATCATTGCCGCATATATGGTGCCTCATCCGCCACTCATCATTCCGGAGGTAGGAAGGGGCGGAGAGTCTGTAATATCCGAGACCACAAGAGCCTATGAACGTGTGGGAAAGGATATCGCGCACCTTGAGCCTGATACTATAGTGATATCAAGTCCGCACTCGGTAATGTACGGCGATTATTTCCATATATCCCCGGGAGATATGGCAACAGGTGACTTCGGAAGGTTCGGAGCGCCACAGGTCCGGTTCAGAGAGCATTACGATACCGGATTTGTATCCGAACTCGAGAAGATGATCTCAGAGGAGCATTTCCCGGGCGGAACATCGGGTGAGAAAGACAGCAGTCTTGATCACGGAACAATGGTACCGCTTTACTTTATCAGGAAGCATTACGACGGCGGCAGGATCGTCAGAGTAGGCTTATCCGGACTCCCGTTAGCCGATCACTATAAACTCGGAAAGCTTATACAGAGAGTGAGCGATAAGCTCGGCCGACGCACAGTATTTGTTGCAAGCGGAGATCTGTCCCATAAGCTCAAAGAGAGCGGACCATATGGCTTTGATCCGGCAGGGCCCGTATATGACGGAAAGATAATGAAGGCTGCTTCAGAAGCGGACTTCGGCAGTATGCTCGAATTTGACGAGGATCTCTTGGATCAGGCGGCGGAATGCGGACACAGATCATTTGTTATCATGGGCGGAGCACTGGACGGATATGACGT
>OMQY01000287.1 GCA_900313405.1 uncultured Eubacteriales bacterium | reverse complement strand
CTCACATTCCTGATGATCACCGCGCTCCTGGCAACTACCGTACTCTCCGGATACTTCACATCAGTATCTTATGGTCTCCTTAATGATGATTATTATACTGACGAGCGCTACGGACAGCCTGCCGAGCTTACATTCAGCACACAGGGTAAGAACGTAGTAGTATTCATGCTCGACCGTTCGATCGGCTATTATGTTCCTTTTATCGCCAACAATGAGGACTGGTTCAAGGACAAGTTCGACGGATTTACTTTCTATCGTAATACGATCTCATACGGTCCGAACACCGTCTTCGGTGCTCCTGCCATCTTCGGCGGTCCCGAGTATTCAACTCAGGCGATCAACGAGAGAGATGACGACAGCATGGAGGATAAGTTCAACGAGGCATTTACATCCCTGCCTATCCTTTTCCGCGACAACGGTTATCATGTAGTGACATCCGATATCCCTTATGTCGGATACAGCTGGATCCCTCAGCTCTCCGTCTATGATGAGCTGGGCGGTATCGATGCATATTATGTAGAGGGTGCTTTCAGCAGCGAGTATGAGAAGTATGCTCCTCTGGTAGATCCCGACAGTTCTCTTAATGAGAACGATATGCGTGCATGGGAGCACTACGATGAGTATCAGGTCGCTACACGTAAGCGCCAGAACCGTAACTTCTTCTGCTACGGTTTCTCCAGATGCCTGCCTACTTATCTGGTAGATGCATATTACGATGACGGCGATTACCATGCAGTCGAGTATGGTGATCTGGATATCGACTATGCCGTAGGATTCTCACCTTCGTTCCTGGATTCCTACCTGGCACTGGTCAACCTTACGACTATGACTAATATCGTCGATGATGATTCGAACAACTTCATCATGATGAATAACGAGGCTCCTCACTCAGTACTGAGAAGGAGAGCCGATAATTACGAGGACGGACTTTATGATGCCGAGGGCAACAAGCTGGAGTTCCCGGATTCCGTATGTGTAAATGCATATCAGGTCAATGTCGACTGTCTCTATGAGGTAGGCCTGTGGCTTGATTATCTGCGCGAGCAGGGTGTATATGACAACACCAGGATCATAATCGTTGCCGATCACGGTTACTATCTGCACCAGGTAGACGAGCTCCGCGATAAGACCGGTATCGATATGATGCAGTATAATCCGAACCTCATGATCAAGGACTTCGATCAGCACGGCTTTACGATCTGCGATGACTTCATGACGAATGCGGTAGTTCCGTATTATGCGACTGAAGGCATAATCGAGAATGCGGCCAACCCTTATACAGGCGTTCCTTATTCGCTCGATTTCCTCGCCGAAGAGCCGATCGTCATAGATTCCAGCCACATCATGCCTCATACCAACCCCGGCAACACCTTTGCCAAGGCAGACTGGTATATCCTTCACGGAAGGACCATCGAGGAGATGTATCTGGAGAGGACAAGTACGCCGTAAGCCTCATTATCGAAAGTTTTTCGAGAGGCAAAATTCACCTTGCAAATCACAAAAATGCTGATATACTATTATAGCGTGCGCGAAAAAGCGCATGGTTTGCGTTGAAACAAAAACAGCAGGAGGTTCAAAATGAAGGTCAGACCGTCGGTCAAGCCCATGTGCGAGAAGTGCAAAGTCATTCGTCGCAGAGGCAAAGTCATGATTATCTGTTCCGACCCTAAGCATAAGCAGAAGCAGGGTTAATGGAGCGGAAACCGACTGCGGAAAGATTTAGCCCTTTCCATGTTGGTGCGGCACTGCTCTCGCCGCGTTTTGGAACAAATGAAGAATGTAAATATAACACGTCACAGTAGGGGCGGCTGCCCTCCTGACCCGAGGGAACCTTACACCGTGTCTTATATACAACAACACTATTACACTCAGATGGAGGTACACAAATGGCTCGTATTGCCGGTGTAGATCTGCCGAACGATAAGAGGATCGAGATCGCTCTTACGTACATTTACGGCATTGGTAGGACAAGCGCTTCCGATATCGTCAGAGATACGGGGCTCAATCCTGACACAAGAGTTAAGGATCTTACAGAGGATGAAGTCGCTAAGATCCGTGACGTAATCGAGAACAATTACACAGTTGAAGGTGATCTCAAGAGAGAGGTCGGAACAAACATCAAGCGTCTTACAGATATCGGATGCTTCCGTGGCCGCCGCCACAGGTTGGGACTCCCCGTAAGAGGCCAGCGCACAAAGACTAACGCCCGTACCCGTAAGGGACCTAAGCGTACTGTCGCAGGCAAGAAGAAGTAAGAGGGGGTAACGATAAATGGCAAAAGCAGTTAAGAAGACGGCAGTTAAGCCGAAGAGACGTGAGCGTAAGAATATCGTTGCAGGTCATGCTCATATTCACGCTACATTTAACAACACTATTGTTACCATCACAGATCCTCAGGGTAATGCAATCTCCTGGGCATCCGCAGGTCAGCAGGGCATGAAGGGTTCCCGTAAGGGTACAGCCTTCGCAGCTCAGGTTGCAGCAGAAGATGCTGCCAAGAAGGCTGTTGATCACGGAATGAAGACTGTAGAGGTTTTTGTTAAGGGACCCGGAGCCGGACGTGAGTCCGCTGTTCGTGCACTGAACACCGCAGGTCTGGAGATCACGATGATCAAGGATGTTACGCCCGTTCCTCACAACGGTTGCCGTCCTCCTAAGCGTCGTAGAGTTTAAGTTTAAGAAAAGAGGATAAAGCGATGGCAAGAGATATGACACCTGTCCTTAAGAGATGCAGGGCTCTTGATATTGAGCCGGCATTCTTGGGAATAGATAAGAAGTCCAACAGACATAGGAATGTCAGAGGCAACAAGAAGGTCAGCGAGTACGGTGCTCAGCTGAAGGAGAAGCAGAAGGCCAAGTTTATCTACGGCGTTCTCGAGAAGCCTTTCCGTAATTATTTCGAGAAGGCTCAGAAGCTCAAGTACGGTACAACCGGTGACAACCTTATGATCCTTCTGGAGACAAGACTTGATAATGTTGTTTTCAGACTCGGATTCGCCAGAACAAGAGATGAGGCAAAGCAGATCGTCAGCCACAGACACGTTAATGTTAATGGTAAGACAGTCAACATTGCTTCCTATAGTGTTAAGCCCGGCGACGTTATCGAGATCAAGGAGAATGCTAAGGGTTCTCAGAGATATAAGGATATCGTCGAGTCCACAGGCGCCAGGATCATCCCCGAGTGGCTCTCTTCCGATATTGAGAAGCTCAGCGGTAAGGTTCTGGCAATGCCCAGAGCAGAGCAGATCGATGTACCTGTAAATGCAGTTGCTATCGTCGAGTTGTACAGCAAGTAATAACTTGACAAACGAAGGCAATAAACATAGGAGGAAAAACAATGAACGATATTCTGGAACCCAACATTGAGTGTGCTGAGTTAAGTGAAGACGGTTCTTACGGCAAATATGTCGTATCCCCGCTCGAGCGCGGATACGGAATTACACTTGGTAATGCGCTCCGTCGTGTTTTGCTTTCTTCATTGACAGGTGCTGCGGTAACTGCGATAAAGATCGACAATATCTACCATGAGTTCTCTACTGTTCCCGGTATCATTGAGGATATGACAGAGATCATCCTCAATATCAAGGGCATCCGTGTGAAGCTTCACACAGATTCTCCCAAGACAGTATGCATCAGCGTAACTGAGGGAAGAACAGGCGAGCTCACAGCAGGCGATATTGTTCACGATGACGAAGTAGAGATCATGAATCCCGACCATGTTATCGCTCACTTGAACGGTGAGTCCAAGGTGTACATGGAGCTGACGATCGGTGCCGGCCGCGGTTATAACACAGCCGAGCAGAACAAGATCGAGGGTCAGCCTATCGGTGTAATCGCGATCGATTCGATCTTCACACCTATCAAGAAGGCAAACTACATCATCGAGAATACTCGTGTAGGCGAGCGTACAGACTATGACAGTCTGACACTCGAGGTCTGGACAGACGGTACTATCGCCGTTGACGAGGCTCTGTCTGCAGCATCGGATATTCTTATTAAGCACCTCGGCATCTTCAAGGGTCTCAAGGAGACAGACAATGCTCTGAACTTCAAGAGCGTTGAGACGAAGAGCGAGAAGAATTCCGAGCTCAACAAGGTTATCGAGGATCTCGATTTCTCAGTTCGTACATATAACTGCCTTAAGAGAGCAGCAATCAATACTGTCGGCGATCTCATCTCCCGTTCTGAGGATGAGATGATCAAGGTAAGAAATCTCGGCAAGAAGTCTCTTGACGAGGTTATCGCCAAGCTCGACGGCATGGGCCTGCATCTTGCAGACAAAGAAGACTAATATCAGGAGGGAAATAAGATGCCAGTTAACAGAAAACTCGGTCGTGCAGCGGATCAGCGTACAGCTATCCTCAGAAACATGACAACGGCATTTGTTATCAACGG
>OMQY01000288.1 GCA_900313405.1 uncultured Eubacteriales bacterium | reverse complement strand
CCTGTAATTATCGGAGATTCCCGACAGAAAGGTATTAAGCTCTTCAGGACTGACATCCGCCCCTTCTTCCATGATATCAGTGACAGCGTCATCGGCATCTGCGGATGCTTTAACACACAATTCGGCCGGCAGTATGATAAGCCCCGATATAACCAGAAGCACACATGAAAAGACAATAGCAGTTTCTAAAGTACTCATAAAAGATCCCCCGTATTCCTATCTACAAATAGGATACAGAGGATCTTTTGAGAAACAGCCGACAAATTCCGACAAATTCCGACAAGTTTTGTCGGTTGTCAAATAATAACGATCATCTTAAATGAGCATCATATGTCTTTTCGAGCTTATTGAGTATATTGTCGTACGGTTCCCTGATGTCCTGATCGGTGAGTGTTCTCGAATCATCACGGAAGATAAGGGACACGGCCACGGACTTTTTGTTGTCACCGAGCTTCATATCTTCATATACATCAAAGAACTCGACTTCCTTAAGGAGCTTTCCTCCGGAAGATTTGCATGTTCTCAATATATCTCCGACGGCAATGCTCTTATCGACGACTACCGCAATATCTCTGGATATCCCGGGAAACTTGGGTATCTGCTTGTATACACGGTCGGTCTTGGCGGCGTTGATAAATGCCTTGGCCTCAAATTCAAAGAAGCACGATCTCTCGGGTGCTTCGAACGCATTCGCAACTTCGGGGTGGATCACACCGATGACGCCGCAGGGCTTGTTATTGATCAATATCTTTGCTGTCCTGCCCGGATGGAATGAAGGGTCATCCTTCAAAGGTTCGAACGCAAGAGCTCTTATATCGAGTATCTTACCCAGTTCCTCGATTATCCCTCTAACATGATAGAAGATCCCGGCGCTGTCTCCCATTGAATTATCGTAATAAAAACCTGCAACCGTAGGTCTTTCCTCAGGAAGATTTGCAGGATCTTCATCCGGGATATAGACATAAGCGAGCTCAAATACCTTGGCAGAAGAAACACCGCGGTTTGAGTTTCTCGCGGCAATGCGAAGCATCGAAGGAAGCATGGTGGTTCTCATTACTGAAGAATCATCACCCAAAGGATTGCTGATCTTTACCTGTTTTCTTCTCGGATCATCCTCATGAAGCTTCAGAAGGTCAAGATCTGAAGGACTCTCGAACGAATAAGTGATAGCTTCATAGAAACCGCAGGAAACAAGAGTATTCTTGATCTTCTCCGCAAGTTCCTGATCCCGTGTCCTGCCGCCTAATGTCGTCTCTTTGCCGGACAGCAATGTGGGTTCGATATTATTGTAACCGTAGAATCTGGCGATCTCTTCGGCTATATCCGCTTCACCCTCAAGGTCGGGACGGAACGTGGGAGGCACGATCATGGTCTTTCCGTCCTGATCTTCAAAACTGCAGCCCAGATCAAGAAGCACTTTCCTCATAAAATCTTCCGAAGCATCGATGCCGATGAAGCCGTTGATCCAGGAAGGTTTGAATTCGATCTTCTTTACAGCGCGCTTTGTAGGATATACATCGATGATCCCTTTGCTTACTTTGCCGCATCCGAGGATCTCGACGAGTTCACATGCACGGTCGAGCGCTCTTCTGGCATTCTCGGGATCAAGTCCTTTCTCAAATCTTGAAGATGACTCGGTACGAAGTCCGTTCTTAATAGCGGTCTTTCTTACGCTGACAGCATTAAAAGAAGCCGATTCAAAGAGAATGCTCGTAGTCGTATCGAGTACCTCAGAGTTCTCACCGCCCATAACGCCGGCGATCGCGCAGACCTTTTCTTCATCGGCGATTACCAGAGCATCCTTATCAAGGATATGCTCATTGCCGTCAAGCGTAACGGCCTTCTCGCCTTCCTGAGCCGTACGGACGATAATATGATTATTCTTAAGATAATCCAGATCGAACGCGTGCATCGGCTGCCCGAGTTCGAGACAGACGAAGTTAGTGATATCGACAATATTATTGATCGAACGCATGCCGGATGCGACCAGACGGTCTACCATCCAGTCAGGTGAAGGACCGATCTTAACGTCTTCAACGACTCTTGCGCAGTAACGGTAGCAAAGATCGGGAGCAAGAATATCGACCTTAGCCACATCCTCGGTATTAAGACTTCCCTCCTGCTTGATAACAGGAGCAACAGGTCTGAATTCCTTGCCGATGGTAACTGCAGCTTCGCGGCCGAGACCCTCGACAGAGAAACAGTCAGGACGGTTGGAAGTTATCTCATAATCGATCGTTACAAGAGAATCGACATTGAGATATTCCCTCAGATCGGTTCCGACAGCAGGAGGTTCGGGAAGAAGGCTCAAGTCCCAAAGACCGTAAACATCTGCGCCGGGCTTTCCTGCAGCAACAGGCCCAAGTTCTTCACCGGAACAGCACATTCCGAAGCTCTCGACGCCTCTGATCTTTCCTTTCTTGATGTTAATCTCAGGCAAGACCGCGCCGACGGCAGCAACAGGACATAACATTCCTTCAAAGACATTCGGAGCTCCGCAGACGATCTGAACTTCATGACCGAGTTCATCGCGGCCGAGATCTACCTTAAGAATATGAAGATGATCAGAATCGGGATGATCTTCGATGCTTATTATCTTTCCCGCATAAACACCGGAAAGTTTATAATCGAGAACCTCCTCAACCTTTGAGCCTGTCATGGTCATCTTATCAGCAAGCTCTTTGGCAGAAATATCAATATCAGTAAAATCTTTTAACCAGATTACAGGTGCTTTCATCGATCTTCCCTCCTTACTTGAACTGTTTTAAGAAACGTACATCGTTCTCATAAAGGAGTCTGATGTCATCAATGCCGTATCTGCCCATGGCGGTTCTCTCAACTCCGATGCCGAAAGCAAATCCGCTGTAAACAGTTGAATCAATACCGCAGTTCTCAAGTACTTCAGGATGGACCATTCCGGCTCCGAGAACTTCTATAAAGCCCTCTCCCTTACAAACATTGCATCCGCATCCTCCGCATTTCCAGCAAGTCAGATCGACTTCAACGGAAGGCTCGGTAAACGGGAAATGGTGAGGTCTTAACCTTATCTCGGTATTCTCTCCGAAAAGCTTCTTGGCAAACAGGCGTAAAGAACCTACAAGATCGCCCATGGTAACGCCTTTATCTACTACAAGGCCTTCTATCTGATGGAAAACGGGCGAATGCGTAGCATCGAGTGTATCCTGACGATAGACTTTGCCGGGACAGATGACCTTTATGGGAGGTTTTCCGCCGTTCTTTGTAAGTTCCTCCATAATACGGATCTGCATTCCCGAGGTCTGCGTCCTCAACAGGATATTATCGTTGATATAGAACGTATCCTGCGTGTCTCTTGCCGGATGTCCCTTGGGGATCCTTAATAACTCGAAGTTATACTTGTCGTATTCGACCTCGGGACCTTCTCCGATACTGTATCCCAATCCTAAGAAGATCTCGCAGATCTCGTTGATCGCATTATTAAGGGGATGTCTTGCGCCTGCTCCTTCATAATGGGTAGGCAAAGTAACATCGATTATCTCTTTCTTGAGCTTTCTGGCGCTCTCCATTTCCTTCATGCGGGCCTGACTTGCTGCAAATGCTTCTTCCATCTTTGCACGCACTTCATTGACCATACGTCCGGCTTCGGGTCTTTCCTCAGGAGAGAGACTTCCCATACCGCGGAGTGCACCGGTCAGTTTTCCCTTTTTCCCAAAGTATTCAACTCGTAATTTCTCGATATCGGCCGAATTCTGGATCTCTTTAATCTTTTTCTCAAATTCTTCACGTGTCTGAAGCAGAGTTTCACGAAGATCGCTCATAGAAAGCCTCCTTACATCTTCTTAACCAAAGAAATATAACACAATAAGCTTATAAATTAAAGAAAGGATTGGAAATGAGTTCTT
>OMQY01000289.1 GCA_900313405.1 uncultured Eubacteriales bacterium | reverse complement strand
GTTCATACACAGCATGTCCGAGAATACCCAAAAGGGTTATCTTAATATGTCGGTCACCGGAGGTCCTACCGCGAATACCGAGTTCGAGATCCTGACGAGATCCACGCTTAATTTCCTTCCGTACGGCAGTGTGCCCTATACACAGTATGTGAATGCGGATCTTCCTTCGATAGCAGTTGTATTGAGGGATCAGCCCGAACCCTATCATACGGTTGCTTACCATTCGTATTATTCTTCCGGGTACAGGAGGATCGGCGTATATGATCACTTCGGATTTGATGAGAGCCGCTTTGAAGACAGCTTCAGTGATGATTTCCCCGAGTCTGATCTTCCCCGCGGAATGGTGAGTGACTCGGCCAATTACAGGCGGGTAGAGCAGTTCTATGAAGAGTTCAGGGAGCAGTCAGATGCCCCGTGGTTCTGTTTTAACGTAACGATACAGAATCACGGCGGATATACTCAGGATTATGATCCGCCCGCCGATGAGAACACATATGTCACGAACTTTGAGGCGACGGACTCGATAAACAGCTACCTGTCCCTGATCAGGAAGAGCGACGATGCCTTCCGTGAACTCATCGAATACTTTGAGCAATGTGATGAGCCTACCATTATAGCCATGTACGGAGATCACCAGCCGAAGTTTGACGATGAGGCCGTTGAACTGCTTTCCGCTCATACGGTTGACGGGTATTCCCGGCTCAATGATTACTATGTCCCTTATGTTATATGGGCGAACTTTGATATCGATGAATCCGATACTTTGGGCGATGCCGGCCACAGCGGTGAATTGAACACCCTGTCGACAAACTATTTCGCGAGCACGGTGTTCGAGGCTGCAGGGGTAAGGCTTACTGATTATGACAGGTATCTTCTCGATCTTCACGAACGGGTGCCGGCGATCACGGCGATCGGAGTCTGGGACAGCGAGGGCAATTACTATGCTTCGGCGCAGGAGACGCCCCATGCCGGAGAGCTCTCTTCTTATCAGATGGTCCAGTATAACCTCCTTTTTGATGACGATAACCGCCTGACGGACAGGTTCGGTTAAGCCCGCCCCGCCGCTGTAATACTTTAGAAATCTTTTTAACAATAAATTTATTTGACCTTATTAAGCGGAGTGTTTTATCATTATTCAGTATAGAGATAGTGTGGAGTGGTGTATTTTACCACGATGCACAGTCGGGGAGTGACAGGTGGCAGACAACAGATCTGAAGAGGCATACGTCGAAGGGACGAGATTCTATAAACAGAACCCTTTGCGTGGAGCGACGCGTATCGCGGTGCTCATAGCGGTGGGGATCGTGGCCGTTGCGGCATTCCTTGCCTGGGCGGTCATCGATGTAGGCGCCAGGCGGGCCTATAAGGAGGCCCGTGATGTACGCAGGGCTCTTCGGACGGTCGGCACTGAATACTACAGCAGCCTTACGTCCATATACGATCCCTCAAGTCCGGACGGGCTTGCCGACGGGGCTTCTGAGAGGATAGAACAGGTGTCAACCAGAGACGGTGAGGTCATCCTCTATGCGTGGGATGATACATACAATGTACCCATGCAATTCGAGTACAGAAAAGGACTTTACCGTGTTGTGTACATCGATTCGGGCAATACGAGTGAAGTTGCTGCAGGAGTCAGGGGCGATTTCCATGTCTACTACTCATTGGAATTGTTCCACTTCGAGGCAGAGTAACAAAGAGAAGGACTTAAGAAAGGAACGCATCAATGCCGGAATACAGATATCGGGCGCAGGACAGCAAAGGAAAGATCACAAAAGGCAAAGCTGAAGCCTATGATGAGACCGATCTTCAAAGACGTTTCCACGATGCGGGAATGCTCCTTCTTGAGGCAAAGCCCGTATCCAAGCAGATTGCCCTGAAGCCCTTAAAGAAAATGCAGCTCGCGGATTTCGCAAGACAGCTCGGAACTCTTGTAAAGGCCGGAGTCACGCTGGTTAAGGCGATCGAGATCGTCGCAGGCGATGAATCCATATCGGATTATGAGCGCCAGCTTTACCTGAAGCTTCGTGACCGCGTTGTCCAGGGTGTGGCTCTGTCGAATGCTATGCAGGAACTGGATCCTGCGTTTCCCCCGCTCCTTATCTTCATGATCAAGGCTGCTGAGACGTCAGGTACTCTCGATACGACCTGCCTGAGGCTTGCCGATCAGTACACGAGGGAGAGCCAGCTTGAGCAGACGGCGAAGAACTCGCTTACATATCCCAAGATCCTCGGCGCGCTCCTTGTCGTAGTAATGCTGATATTGTTCGGTTATGTTCTTCCCCAGTTCGAGGAAATGTTCGCAACTCTCCCGAAGCTGCCGCTTGCAACGAGGATACTTATGGGAATGTCGGATTTTGTCAAGACAAAGTGGTATATCCTCTTGATCGCGATCGCACTCATCATATTCTTCTTTAAGATAATCACCAAGATGCCGACGGTCGCTTATTATATCGATATGATAAAGACCAAGGGCAAATGGGGTCAGCTTCTCAAGGTCATCTATTCGGGAAGATTTGCAAGGACGATGAGTTCCCTGTATTCTTCCGGAATCCCGATCTACAGCTGCATACAGATAGCCAAGAGCACCATCGGCAACAGATATATCGAAGCTCAGTTTGACGAGGTCGAGAGGAAGGTTCTCGGAGGAGCTTCCGTGTCGAGCGCGCTGGTCGATGTCGACGGTTTTGTCGGCAAGCTTTCCGCTACCATTAAGGTCGGTGAGGAGACCGGTATGCTGGGATCCATGCTCGAGTCTGTCGCGAATGATCTGGACTTTTATTCGGAGCAGGCGCTCATCCGCCTGACATCATATATAGAGCCTGTCATGATAGTTATCATGGCGGCGGGTGTAGGCTTTATCATGATCGCGATCATCAAGCCGATCTACGGATCATATGCAACGATCGGCGCGGGATCGTAAGAAAGGAAGATCAGTTTAATGTCTGTAGTAGTATTCTTATCAAATACCAACATCCAGATAGCCACGGGCGCCCCTTCCGGCAAGGGTGTTAAGGTAACGAAGCTCTGTTCGGAGCCTCTTCCCGAAGGCGCGGTACTAAACGGCGTAGTCATGGATGCCGATATGCTCACGGAAACCCTGAGATCCGTGTGGCAGATCAATAAGCTTCCCAAGACCGAAGTAATGCTGATACTGAACAGCCCTCAGCTTCGCGCGAACCGTATAGATGCCCCCGTACAGCCTGACAAGAAGACGACGGAGTACATCAAGAGGGAAACATCGGATTCGGATTACGGAAGATTCCAGAACCCCGTTACCGGATGGTACACAGTATCGAAGGACAACAAGGCCAAGATGCAGAAGATCATCTACGAGACGGCCGAGGCGGACTTCGTCAAGGGTTATGTCGATATCTTCGAAAAGGTGGGGCTGAAGCTCGCATCCATCCATAACGGCGTGCAGCTCGCTG
>OMQY01000291.1 GCA_900313405.1 uncultured Eubacteriales bacterium | reverse complement strand
TACACCTGTGGTCAGACGGCGGCACGCCTGTTCATATACTTCCGTTATCTTCGCGAAAAGCTTATCTACTCTCTGCCCCGTCTTCGCTGAGATAAACAGTACGGGAGCGTAATCCATGAAGGCGAATCTCTCATGTACCATCTTCTTCATCGCTTCGAGCGTACCGGTCTCCTTGTCGACCAGATCCCACTTGTTGATGGCAAAGATCGCCGCTTTGCCCGAATCATGTGCGAGACCCGCGACACGCGTATCCTGTTCCGTAATGCCGACGGTGGCATCTATCAGGATGACGCAGACATCCGCATGGTCAACCGCTGACAGGGCACGGACCATGGAATACTTCTCTATAACATCTTCTATACGACTCTTCTTACGCATTCCGGCCGTGTCTACGATAGTGAACTTACCGTATTCGTTATCCACCTCAGAATCGACGGCGTCACGTGTCGTACCCGCGATATCGGATACGATCGCACGGTCGGCACCTACCATCTTATTGGTAAGTGAAGATTTGCCCGCATTAGGGCGGCCTATAAGAGCGACACGGATACGGCCGTCATCGTGTTCACTCTCGTCCTCGGGCGGAAAATTATCAAAAATGGCATCGAGCAAGTCACCTATGCCCAGTCTGTGCGCAGCCGATATCGGGATGACCTCACCCAGTCCGAGGTTGTAGAACTCATAGATCTCGGCAGGCGGCTCACCGACTTTGTCGACCTTGTTGACACAGACGACTATCGGACGCTTTGCCTTACGGAGCATGACCGCGATCTCTTCATCAGCAGCCGTAAGTCCCGCTTTGATATCACACATGAAGAGGATGACATCGGCAGTCTCCATGGCGATCTCCGCCTGAAGTCTCATGCCCTTAAGGATGACATCGTCACTCTCCGGCTCGATACCGCCCGTGTCGATCATGACAAAATCGCGCTCGCGCCACTTGGCGGTCGCGTAGATGCGGTCTCTTGTAACACCGGGAGTATCGTGAACGATGGAGATACGCTCGCCGTAAAGCGCATTGAACAGAGAAGACTTTCCCACATTAGGGCGTCCCACTATCGCGACTACAGGTTTGCTCATATCTCTCACCTCGTTTCTTTTGCCTTTTGCGGCATGTGTCTTCGATAAAAACAGGGCAGTGCCCGTTGTGACACTGCCCTGTAAATAAGCTTTACTTAAGGTCCCGTCAAGCTTCTTCGCCGACTGCTATTACCTGCTTGCCGTCGAGGTATCCGCAATTCTTGCAGACCTTGCGACGGAGCATCTTAGCATGACACTGCGGGCACTCAACGAATCCGGGCATTGTGAGCTTCCACGCACTTCTATGACGAGAAGTTCTTGCCTTCGACCATTTACGCTTAGGATGTGCCATCTCTCTCCACCTCCGTTTATAAAGTCAGAATATATTCCGACGAACTCGCCACCGTTATCCTGCTAAAGGTGGGGTTGTTTTCACATAATGCCTAACGATTGTACATTAGGCTTGCGTTTTTTGCAAGAGCATTTTTATCGAAAAAGTGTTTTCGATAAGATCGCTGCCCGAGTTCTTCATCTTATAGCAGATCTCGAACACCGGAGAGACGGCTGAAGGCACGTTGATATACTCTGTCCTGATGTCCACCGGGATCGTCCCGTATACCGTCTCGACCTTACCGAGGCTCGCCTGTCCCGCTATGAATTCAAGCGTGGTCGACACTTCTCCGCTGCGTCTTATCAGCGCCTTGCCTGAAGCCCTGTCGTACTCCGCATCATAGACAGAAGGCTTATTCTCGCCTTCGTGGAGCTGTGTCCATCTGAACCTTACGGCCGAATCGTCATTCGAATAGACGGCACTCGTCCTGTACGGCTCATCGTATGCGTTGGTTGTTATCTCGACTTCGACCTTCATGGTATCTCAGTACTCGCGTGTCCAAGCCTGCTCACCGTTGATATTATACAGGCAGTTCACCGTTATGGTATCGGAATCGGCATCCCCATATCCTGCCGTAGAGTTATACCACATGAGTGCCTCCTCAGGAAGATCCGTCTTAAGGGTACCCGGCAGATAAACGGTTACAGGTCCCGCATTATCAAGACCATATGCCGACAGACCGTAGCTGATAAGCGTCCTTACGCCTTCAACATCCTCGATATGTGAATCCGCCTCACTCTTGGTGAAGTTCAAAGTCGCGAGCTGCATTGTATATGTTATGCTGTCAACCTGCTGAATGTCCGTGAACGTTCCTTCGAACTCACTCATATACATAATGGCATCGTAGTCGTCCTCTTCGGATGCAAAGTCATGATCATAATAGTATCCGGTGAAGGTTCCGTCAGATCTGATCGTCATTTCCGTCGCCCATCCGCCGGCACCGCTGCTGAACCAGTAGGTTCCCGATATGGCGGAATAATCGCCTTCCGGACTTCCCTCGAGGAAGTTACGAGCCTCATCGGGTGTCATGGCGATGCTGTCCCATGTGACCCAATCGAACATGTTGTATTCGGCGCTCTCATTTGACAGCAGTATCTTGTCAACACGGCTCGCCAGCTCATTTACATAGTTATCATAATAATCCTGACCGTATGTCTGACCATTGTGCGTAACTTCTACCGTTGTAGTCGAATAATCTCCGTTGTCATCCCAATTCGGCATGGATACATATTCAAGCGAATCTGTCGTTGTATTGTCAGCGTTCGCACTGTCGATCCTCCTGAGAGACAGGGAAATGTACCAGTCCTCGTCACCGCCGGCACTCATTATACCGATCTCATCAGAATCCTTGAGCGAGAAGATCGTATAGACTCCGCCGCTGGCAGCAAGAAAATCAAGTCCCGGGTAAGTTAATACTTCGATAGCCTCGCCCGAAGCGGGGTCATAGGTAAATATATGCAGGTTCGCGGATTCATATTCTTCCGTACCCGGCTGTTCCATGAACATCAGATCGGGAATACCGTCATCGTTGAAGTCATCGACCGTAATGAACTCATCAGTCGAATAGCAGTAGTGCTGAGCATAGCGATCGATCTGATTGCCGTAGTAATAAAGAACATCCCAGTACATGGAATAAGCGGCAGCCTTGACTTCTTCAGGATCAGCCTGCAGGGTCGGGACCGGTGTAGGGCTGTTGGTAGGCGTTGCAGATATAATGATCTCCGGAGTTATTGTGGGAACATCGGTCGGTTCGATATCAGTCCCGATCAGTTCCTGCACCACTTCGAGATAGACGATGATATCTTCGTCGTGAGTCTTTCTTTTGCCCGTTTTAAGGATATCTTCCGCTTCCTCTAACTGATCGTTGTCAACGTAGAGTTCGGCAAGTGCCAGATAAGCTTCGGGTCTGTCGGGATCAAGTTCGATAGCATCTTCGTAAGCTCCGATCGCTTTCTTGAGCTTATCGTTGTCCAGATAGTCTGCAGCTTCCTCGATCAGCTCATCATACTTCTTGTCTGTCGAGTCACCTGACGAACAGGATGTCATCATTGCCATAGAGAGCATTAAGCTTACTGATGCAGCAATACAGACGGCTTTCCTTCGCAGTACGTGTCTTCTCATGTTCTTGCCTCCTCCCATTTACTAACGTCATATCTGTCAACTGTTACGGTACGTGTTCCGGACGGCAGTCCTCTTCCGAGGAAAGGAGCTGCCACATTCTCGAACATGTCGGCATCATCGCTTGTATAGAACTCGCGGGTAACGGATGAACCGTCGCTCGTCATATTGTTCTCGATCAGTTTACGCTTTACGACGGAAGCTACACTTATGCCGGAGTTGATGAGCTTAACATCAGGCCCCATGACCTTCCCGATAGTACGGGCAAGGAGAGGATAGTGTGTGCATGCGAGGACAAGTGTGTCGACACCGAATTCCTTAACGGGCTTTAAGTATCTCTCGGCAGTCAGAAGCGCGATCTCATCATCCCACCAGCCTTCTTCGGCAAGCGAGACAAACAGAGGGCATGCCTGCTGTATGATCGAGAGATTATCCATCGCATCGCGGTTGATACCGGCGTTTATCAGATCCTGAGCCTTCTGCCTTACCGCCGTCTCGTACACTCCCGAGCTTACTGTAGCACCCGTCGCGATTATACCGACCCTGCCGTTACGTGTTGCATTTACGGCCGCCTCGGCACCGGGGTAAACTACTTCTACGACCGGGACCTTTGAGCTGGCCGCCAGAGTCTTATATGCGTGAGTACTCGCCGTATTACAGGCTATGACGATCATCTTGACGTCATGCTCCAGGAGAAAGCTCATATCCTGGAGCGAATACTGGATTATCGTTCTGTGAGATTTATTACCATAAGGAGCACGTCCGTTGTCTCCGAAATACACCGTGCTCTCACCGGGCAGAGCAGCCATTATCTCCCGCAGGACCGTAAGTCCTCCGATACCGGAATCAAATATGCCGATCGGTCTGTTATCAGCCATTATCTCTGCCCTTCCTGCGCTTCAGGGAAGTCATATCCACCTCGTACCTCGGCACGATGGAGAAGCTCCTCCCGCTTAAGCTGCTGTGTATATTATCCGACGGTATCTTCCTTAGCATAAGAGTCGTGGCGAAAAGCTGCTGGTGTCTTACCTTTCCTCCGCCAGTCGCCTTGAAGAACGAATTGACCTTATTACGTCCGTAGTTACCGTCTCCGATAATAGGATACCCCATATGAGCAAATTGTGCACGGATCTGGTGTGTCCGGCCCGTCACGAGCTCGCACTCGATCTCTGAAACATCGCATCCGTCAGGCCCTGCGCCCCTGTAAGTCTCGAGGACTCTGTAGCGCGTCGTAATGGGAAGATCGCCTTCCTTTTGGGCGTCATGGATATAGACATTGCCCGCCGGCGTCTTCTCGAGGAATGCCGACACTTCCATCATTATCGCCTCATCCTCGCAGATGACGGGCTCGCCCTCACCCGGTCTTCCGATAACGAGACATCTGTATCGCTTGATGAGAAGATCCTGCTTGAAGAGCTTGATGGCGTCTTCGAGCGCGTCCTTGCCCTTGGCGAGCATAACGAGACCACCGGTATTCATGTCGATCCTGTGGCACAGTTCAAGGTCTTTATCGCCCGTATCGCGTCTTAAGATATCGATCAGGTTCTGATC
>OMQY01000295.1 GCA_900313405.1 uncultured Eubacteriales bacterium | reverse complement strand
TGTCTGCAAGCCCGAGGACTCCATGATGTGGTACGATAAGCTCTGGAAGAATACCGTAGACTTCTTCAGAAGTCTTGACGTTCCGGTAAGGACACTCGAGTGCTGCTCCGGTGACCTCGCCGACCTGAAGGTCAAGTCCTGCGATGTCGAGGCATGGTCTCCGAGACAGAAGAAATACTTCGAGGTCGGATCCTGCTCCAACCTGGGTGACGCTCAGGCCAGAAGACTTAAGATCAGGATAAAGGGTCCGAACGGCACCTACCTCGCACACACACTGAACAACACCTGTGTTGCTCCGCCGAGAATGCTCATTGCACTCCTCGAGAACAATCTGAACGAAGACGGATCGATCAGGATCCCCGAACCCCTCAGAATGTACATGGGCGGCAAATCCGTGATAGAGGTCCCGAAGAAATAAGTTTTCGATGAGAGAGAACGATTGAGTTCGCTTGAAAGAGATTCACTGCGACGTTACCAAAGCTATTGGTAACGTCGTTTGTATATCCGGCAAATAAAGCCAAACTAAGACATAGAGACTTAAATATTAGACTTCTTAGCCAGTTTCTTAAGTTCTTTACCGCGGGCGATCTCCTCCCGCATCGGGTCAAATACCAGTATACCTATCGAAGTCATTATCTTGTGCGCAGCATTGATCAGCGGCACGGTATACTTGTTCAGGTATCCAAAGTGATCATATATATAGAATGCGAGATAATAAAGGATCCTCGAATTGCCCCGCATCACCTGATCATTATATGCTGCAGCCTGCTGATGCTTTTCCTTGTCGATAAACAACCCCCACTCCTTCTTCTGAGTAGTAGCGAAAAGCTGTTCCGCATAGATTACGTCGTTTACTATACACGTCAGGTTCTGCTCAAGCTTTGCCCTGTCAAAGGTATTGTCAAATTCTACATGAAGGTCATGAAATGTTCCCGAATAAGCTGACAGTATCTTGCTCTGCGATAATTCGACATTCGTCATATCCGTCACCGCTTCACAGAAAGGAATATAGAAGGATACCTCCCAATTACCGTGTGCATAAGGTGCGACCTGCCTGTAATATCTGAGAGCGCCGGCGTAGTCTTTCCTCATTCGCGCCTCGCGGGCATACTGAAGGCCTGTCTCTGTCTCGGCATTGTGATCGATCTTTACAGTGCTGCCGGAGATATCTATATGCGCCTCAACGATCAGCTTCTGCGCTTCCTCTGTTGTATACTTTGTCCCGCAATTCTGGCAGGTATAATAGCCGTCCGCTTTGACGAGCTGATTACCGCCGCACATCTCGCACTTGATAGCCTTCATTTATGGCGCCCTCCTCAGATTACACGATAATGAAGCTTATGTATTTGTCTGTATTTTACCACTGTGAAACTTTTATTGTCCCGAAGCTCTTTTCATAAGGGCCTCTGTAAGTACCTTTGAAAAATTAATATTGTTCTTTTCCCCATAGGTATTAAGCCAGGCCGGGATCGTGATGTTCTTACGGACGGCTTTATTCCCGTATCGTTCTGAATAAGCATCAATATCGATCGATATCAGACTCGTGAAAGAACCCTTGGGAGGCTTGATGTTGATCACCATGCTTGGGGCAGGGAAACTGTTCCCTTCCTCTAATTCGCCAAGGATCCATCCCGATGCAGCATCTTCAGCCATAGCAATAGAATCTGCTATGTCTTCTCCCTCTGTAACGCAGCCCGGAAGATCAGGTATTTCCACTGTGTAACCGCCTTCCTCATCAGGTGTAAATATAGCCGGATAAACTAATCTGTTCATGTGTGCCTCCCAATACTACCTCTGTAATCCTGCTTGTCTCAGAATGCTCTTCGCCGTTTTGAGTTTCAGATCACCCTTATGGATAGGAATAGTTATTTTCCCAGTCTTGGATCGATGCTTGAAATGTCTGTGAGATCCGATCTGTCCCACTTCATACCACCCGTCTGCCTTAAGGATCTTTTCGATTTCTCTAACGGTCACAAAGCAAATACCTCCTGTTCATATTATACACATTATGCGCATAAAAACAAACGGCAATCCTGAGGCATTAGTATTAAGTGGGACTAGTGCTTTACAACAGAAATACTCATATATAGCATATTTCAAATAATGGACTGAGGGTGGACTAACGGTTAACACATACTCCTTGCGTGCGTGATATAATGATCAGGCATGCAAAAACCCGGCCATATGACCGGGTCTTATTTACTAGAATCAAATGTTCTTCGCTTCTTTTATGCTCTCTTTACGAGACCGGAACGAAGGCAACGTGTGCAGACATGCATTGTCTTAGGGGTGCCTTCAACAACAACCTTGACCTTATGGACATTAGGCTGCTGAGTTGTCAAAGCACGACGTGAAATCTGCGAACGAGTGATTCTGATCTTTCTGCCAAAAAATGTGTCCTTCTGACAAATCTCACACTTAGCCATTGGATACACCTCCTATTTCTCTTTATCTCACTTAACGCGCAAGTGAGATAATAACACATTAATCTTTATCGTGCAACCTGTTTATTGCATAAAAACTCGCCGTACCATCAGTATCCTGTCACACAGCTCGTCTCTTGAGTCAAAAGAGCGCAGTCTGATGGTCGTACGCGCTGATGATATCATCAGGAGAGTCCCTGTATCGGTGCATACCGCCATCTCGTAGATGCTGTCATCATTGGCACCGGAATACGGACTTCGAAGGAAAACGATATCTCCCGGGATGATGGAATCGATCAGGAGTTCTCCCGTAACAACGTCATAGTTCAGGGTGACGGGTGTCCCCATCTCAGCTTGCCCCTCGACGGTCCTCGGCATCGGTATGCCGTTGACGCACGAACAGACGTATACAAGTCCGTTGATAGAGATGCCGTTCATTGTGATACCGTCAGACAGATACATCGAATTAACAAGGCTGAGTG
>OMQY01000297.1 GCA_900313405.1 uncultured Eubacteriales bacterium | reverse complement strand
CGTATCTTAAGCGTAACGGGTATTCGCGTGTGGGCATCATGGCAACATCCGGCAGTATCAGGAGCGGTGTTATAGCATCTGTCCTTGAGTCTTACGGAATAGAAGCTGTTATCCCGGACGATGAAGGACAGAAGACGGTAACATCCCTGATCTATGACAGTGTCAAGTGCGGCAAGCCCGCTGATATGGATGCGCTTCATAAGGTGAGAGATGAACTGATGTCACGAGGCGCGCAGATCTGCCTGCTCGGGTGTACCGAGCTGTCGGTCATTTCCGACAGTTGTGATATCGGAGACGGTTTTTTTGATATACTCGATATGCTGGCGGCACAGTCAGTGGTCATGGGCGGAGGAAGGCTCCGCGAAGAATATCAGTATCTGGTGGAATAAATGCAGCAACGTAATGTTTTGGAGTATCTGGAGAGCACGGTCACACGCTTTCCCGACAAAGTAGCTTATGAGGACGAATTCAGCGGCCTGACGTTCGGTCAGGTCTATCAAAGCAGCAGGGCAATAGGTTCGTTTATTGCTTCGAGCGGCATATACGGGCAGCCTGTGGTCATATTCATGCGTAAATCTCCGGAGGCAGTCGCCGCGTTCTTCGGAACGGTATACGGCGGATGCTATTATGTTCCGATCGATGAAGAGATGCCGAGGATGAGGATCGAGCTGATCCTTAAGTCGCTTAACTCGCCGCTTATGATCGTTGACGGTGAGACGGAAGAGAAGGCACGTGAGTTTGTTTTCGACGGGAAGATAGCTCGTTATGACGAGATCTCGACCGGCGCCATAGATGAAGTGCTCCTGTCTGATATAAGAAGACGCCAGATAGATACGGATCCCATCTATATCGTATTTACGTCAGGTTCGACGGGTATCCCCAAGGGAGTTGTTGCCTGCCACAGGAGCGTTATCGACTATATCGAGAACCTCTCGGCCGTCCTTAAGGTCGATGAGGATACCAGATTCGGTAACCAGAGCCCGTTCTATTTTGACGCCTGTCTTAAGGAGCTCTATCCGACGATCAAGTTCGGAGCGTCGACGGTCATCGTTCCAAGACAGCTCTTTATGTTCCCGATAAAGCTCGTTGAATTCCTGAATGAGAAGAAGATAAACACGGTCTGCTGGGTAGTATCGGCACTGTCGATGATATCCGCCTTTGGTGTACTTGATAAGACCGTTCCGGAGTATTTAAGGACGATCGCCTTCGGAAGCGAAGTCTTCCATATCAAGCAGTTCAACCGCTGGAGAGCGGCGCTCCCGGGGGCAAGGTTCATCAACCTTTACGGCCCCACGGAGGCTACCGGCATGAGCTGCTGGTACGAGGTGGACAGGCAGTTCGTCGAAGGGGATGTCATACCGATAGGAAGGCCATTCGAGAATACGGAGATCATCCTGCTTGACGGAGACGATAAGCGCGCCGACGAGGGCGAGATCTGTATCAGAGGCACATGTGTTACTCTCGGATACTATAACGATCCTGACAGAACGGCAGAGGCCTTCGTTCAGAATCCTCTGAATCCTTACTATCCCGAGTTCATCTACAGGACCGGCGACATCGGTCGTCTGAACGAGCGCGGCGAACTCGTATTCGTATCGCGTAAGGACTATCAGATCAAGCATATGGGTCATCGTATCGAATTGGGTGAGATCGAAGCGAATGTCAACAGTCTGGACGGGATCTATTCCTCCTGCGCCGTGTACGATAAGGAGAAAGACAGGATCGGTCTTTATTACACCGGAACGATCGAAGAGAAGGCGCTCGGAGCGATCCTTAAGGAAAAGATCCCGAGGTATATGCTTCCCAATAAGACCGTGAGGCTCGATTCGATGCCTCTTACTCCCAACGGCAAGATCGACAGGAAACTTATAGGTGAACTTAAATAAAGTGATATACTGAATCGTGTGAGCATACTCGAAAGGCGGTTTATATATGGAAGAATTAATGGATATACTGACGGAGCTTCATCCCGATGTTGATTACGATACATGTACGACCCTGGTCGATGACAGGATCATCGATTCGTTCGATATCATTTCCATAATCTCGGAAGTGGCCGCCAGGCTTGACGTTCAGATCCCGGCCGAGGAGATCATCCCTGAGAATTTCAACTCCGCCAAGTCCCTGTGGGAGCTCATCGAGAGACTGGAGAACGAGTAAAGCATGCTGTTTACCTCATACGGTTTCATAGCATTTATCGCGATACTGTTTGTCGTTTACTATATAGTTCCGAAGAAGTGCCAGTGGCCGCTGCTGCTTATGGCAAGCGGCGTTTTCTATTGGATAGCCGATCCGAGATATTTGATATTCATCTTCGTCACATCCCTGAGTGCATGGGGATGCGGCGTTCTGATGGCGAGGATAAACGACGGGCAGGCCCTATATCTTAAGGAACATGCCGACACCGTCACCAAAGACGAGAAGAAAGCCCTTAAGGCTAAGAATAAGAAGCGCAAGTGGCACATCCTGCTCGCCTGCCTGATCCTTAACATCGGCATTCTTGCCGTCACGAAGTATACCGACTTCGTCATCGACAATATCAATAATGCTTTCCACTCGGGACTTCACAAAGTAGATCTGATCATCCCGATGGGCATATCCTTCTATACGTTCCAGACTATGAGCTATATCATCGACGCATACAGAGGCACGGTCACGCCTGAGCGTAACCCTTTTAAGCTCGCGCTGTTTACGTCTTTCTTCCCGCAGCTCGTACAGGGACCGATCAACCGTTACGGAGATCTGTCCAAGACGCTCTATGAGCCGCACCGGTTCAGCGAAAAGGTCTTTTCGATGGGACTTATGCGTATCCTCTGGGGCTACTTCAAAAAAGTCGTCGTCGCAGACCGCATAATCACGGCGGTCACGATGCTCGTCTCGGATACCGACACTTATACGGGCGCGTATGTGTTCGTTGCGATGTTCTTCTACGCTTTCGAGCTGTATTGTGACTTCACGGGCGGCATCGACATCACCATCGGTATCGCTCAGGCGCTCGGCATAACGATGAAAGAGAACTTCAACCTTCCTTACTTCTCCAAAGACATCAAGGAATACTGGAACCGCTGGCACATCTCCATGGGTTCGTGGTTCACGGACTATATCTTCTATCCGCTGTCGGTAAGCCCGCGCATGCTCAAGCTCTCCAAGTGGTCGAGAGAGCACCTGGGAAAAGTCATCGGCAAGCGCGTGACAGTCTACCTCGCGGCATTTATCGTATGGTTTACGACAGGTCTATGGCACGGAGCGGCCTGGAACTTCATAGTCTGGGGTCTTATGAACTTCGTCGTTATCATGATCTCACAGGAGCTCGCGCCACTGTATTCGAAGTTCCACAAGAAGTTCGGATTCAAGGGTAAGTCGTGGTATACGGTCTTCGAGATAATAAGGACCATCTTCCTGATGAGCCTTATCAGGATGTTCGACTGCTACCGTAATGTCCCCATGACGTTTAAGATGGTCGGAACGATGTTCACCCGTTTCAGGCTGAAGATCTTCACGGACGGAAGTCTCCTGAAGCTCGGCCTTACAAAATATGACTATATCGTGCTGGCAGTCGCGCTCATAGTGATCCTGTCCGTGAGCATCTTTAAGTATAACAGGGGCGAAGTCAGGACTAAGCTCTATGAGAAGCCGTGGCTGTGGTACGGCGTCATGTCCGCGCTCTTTATCGTTATAATCGTCTTCGGTGCGTATGGCATCGGATACGATTCGACACAGTTTATCTATAACCAGTTCTGAGGAGAGGAGAGAGCATGACAAAGAAGAGAGCATTCATCATAGTCTTCTATCTGGTGCTGACAGTCGCAGTACTGTGGTTCGTCCAGCGTCTTGTCATGCCCAAATATCAGTACGGTATCGTCGAGGGCGCCATGGCGGCCGAGTACTATGAAGCCGACGAGCCTCACGAAGTCATCTTCGTCGGAGACTGTGAAGTCTATGAAGCGATATCGCCTGTCACTCTCTATGAGGAATACGGCATATCAAGTTACATTAGAGGCAGCGCTCAGCAACTCGTCTGGCAGTCCTATTATCTGCTCGAAGATGCGCTGCGGTATGAGACCCCCAAGGTAGTTGTCTTTAACGTCCTGGCACTTAAGTACGACGAGCCTCAGAGTGAGACATATAACCGCATGACCATAGACGGAATGCGCTTATCACCCTCCAAGATCGGCATTATCGAGGAGTCGATGACGCCGGACGAGAAGATGATCGAATATATCTTCCCGATCCTGCGCTACCATTCGAGATGGAGCGAGCTCGATCAGGATGACTGGGATTATCTGTGGGACAGGGATCGCGTCACGCATAACGGCTACTATATGCGAGTCGATATTAAGCCCGAGGCCGAATTCCCCGAACCACCGCTTCTGACCGACTATTCGCTCGGAGACAATGCAATGTACTGGCTCGGCAGGATGGCGGACCTCTGCGCCGAGAATGATATCGAACTCGTTCTCATCAAGTCGCCGATCAAGTTCCCGTTCTGGTACGATCAGTGGGATCAGCAGGTAAGCGCCTTTGCGCGTTCACGCGGTCTTACATACATCAACTTTATCGATGCCCGTGACGACATGGGGCTGGATATGACACGTGACACCTACGATGCCGGTCTTCACCTGAACCTGACAGGTGCCGAGAAATTCGCGCGGTACCTTGGAGCGATACTCGACGAGTCCTACGATCTGACGGATTATCGTGAGGTGCCTGAAGTCGCGGCCGAATGGGAAGACATCTGTGAAGCCTACCACGCCATGGCAGCCGCTCAGTATCAGGAACTCATCGAATACGGCTACCTCCGTAACTGGGGAAGTGCCGCGGTCGAAATGGGCCGCCCCTGATCCTCTGTTTTATGGTATATATAATAAGGTAATGAATTCAAGGAGATGATGATTATGCGCAAGTTCATCAGTATATTAACAGCAGGTATCATCCTGACGGCAGGTCTTGCAGCCTGTTCTTCGAGCGACAGCGACAGTTCCGATCCCGTCGTCTTATCCGGCGGTCAGACTGAAGTATCAGGGCAGGGAGGATCGTCAGACGGTGAGGATCAGAATGTGACACCCGGAGAAGCAGGCATGTTTGATTTTGTCTATAACGGCGTAGTCGTAACGCCCGGCACCAGCCCCTTCGACGTTGTGGATCAGCTTGGTGACTACAGCCTTTTCGAGTCGGAATCATGCGCCTATCAGGGCACGGATCGTGTCTATACATACAGTTCGTTCATCATCAGGAGCTCACCGGACAAGAACGGTAACGACGTGATCGTCTCCATCGAACTCAAGGACGACACCGTCGAGACCACGAACGGTCTTTATATCGGCAATTCTTCATCGGATGTCATCAGTGCCTGCGGAGATGCCGACACGGAGATGCCCGGCGGCCTCGAATACACGTCCGGCTCCGTCACGCTCTCCTTCATAATCGCCGACGATGCGGTCACTGCGATCAACTATACTTACATTAACGAGTGAGAATAGAGGAGAATAACGGCGAATTCTGTCGATTTAAGGGGTATTTTTAATATTTTTATCGAAAACGCTTGACTTAACGTGTCCCGGCAAGTATTATGCTAGGGCACGTTAAATGTTATTAAAAGAAAAAGGAGTACATCATCATGAGCTCATATGTAGCAAAGCCCTCTGATATTGAGAGAAAGTGGCTCGTAATCGATGCTTCCGGAAAGACACTCGGTCGTCTTTCCACAGAAGTTGCAAAGCTTCTGCGCGGCAAGCACAAGCCCACTTACACACCTTTCGTAGACACAGGTGATTATGTAATCGTAGTTAACGCTTCCGAGATGGTACTGACAGGTAAGAAGCTTGATCAGAAGTTCTATCGTCATCATTCCGGATATGCAGGAGGCCTCAAGGAGGTTTCTTACAGGAATCTTATGAACAACAATCCTGAGAAGGCACTGGAGCTTGCCGTTAAGGGCATGCTTCCCAAGAACTCTCTCGGCCGCCAGATGTTCAAGAAGCTCAAGGTCTATGCAGGTCCTGAGCACGACCATCAGGCACAGAAGCCGGAAGTTTACACATTTGAAGGTTAATCGGGAGGAGTAACGCAATATGGCTAAGAAAGCTAACAAGGTATATTTTTACGGCACAGGCCGCAGGAAGAACGCAGTTGCCTGCGTGCGTCTTGTTCCCGGAACAGGTAAGATCACGATCAACGACAGAGACATCGACGACTACTTCGGTCTCGACACTCTGAAGCTCATCGTTAACCAGCCTTTCGCTGCAACAGCAACTGAAGGTAAGTTCGACGTAATCGCCAAGGCTATCGGCGGTGGTATCTCCGGTCAGGCCGGTGCTATCCGTCACGGCATCTCCCGCGCCCTCGTTGAGGCAGACGCAGATGCTTACAAGGCAACACTCAAGGCAGCAGGCCTTCTCACACGTGATGCCCGCATGAAGGAGAGAAAGAAGTACGGCTTGAAGAAGGCTCGTAAGGCTTCACAGTTCTCCAAGCGTTGATCGATCACTCGACTCAATCAGCAACCGAAGACTCCGTGGCACATGCCGCGGAGTTTTTTTGCGGGTGCGAGCGGGAAAGTGATTATCATATCGGGGGATATTCGGGCGAATTGGCCAATATAGGCATAAATGGGGGCGGGAGGTCCCTTTATTTTGTAACATAATTGTATTTTTAAAGTGGCGGTTTACTTTTTAATGTTCTAAAATATATTGCGTCCTAAGGGACATAATGCATGCATTGCGTGAGAACGCATGTGAATAGATCTGAATTTTGGAGGATGTTGAAATGTCACGAGTTTACAATTTTTCGGCCGGACCTTCCGTTCTGCCTGAGGTAGTGCTCAAGCAGGCGGCTGACGAGATGCTCGATTATCAGGGATCAGGTATGAGCGTAATGGAGATGAGCCATCGATCTAAGGTTTATGACGATATCATCAAGACAGCCGAGAAGGACTTGAGAGACCTGATGAATATCCCCGATAACTATAAGGTACTCTTCCTGCAGGGCGGTGCTTCACAGCAGTTCGCAGCTGTTCCCATGAACCTGATGAAGAACGGCGTTGCCGATTACATCATCACCGGCCAGTGGGCAAAGAAAGCATGGAAGGAAGCTCAGAAGTACGGAAAGGCTAATGCCATTGCTTCTTCTGAGGACAAGACTTTCTCTTATATTCCGGATTGCTCTGACCTGCCGATCAGCGAGGATGCAGATTATGTTTATATCTGCCACAACAATACGATCTACGGTACAGCATTTAAGACACTGCCGAATACGAAGGGCAAGCTCCTTGTTGCAGATATGTCTTCCGATATCCTGTCCCAGCCTGTTAATGTATCTGACTACGGTCTGATCTACTTCGGCGTTCAGAAGAACGTCGGTCCTGCAGGTGTCGTTGTTGTCATCATCAGAGAGGATCTCATCAGAGACGATCTTCCCGAGTATGTTCCTACGATGCTCAAGTATAAGACACAGGCTGATGCCGATTCACTCTACAATACTCCGCCTTGCTACGGTATCTATATCTGCGGACTTGTATTTAAGTGGGTCAAGTCCATGGGCGGACTCGAGGGCATGAAGGCTCACAATGAGAAGAAGGCTGCTATCCTTTATGATTTCCTGGACAGCTCCAAGATGTTCCACGGTACTGTTGTTAAGGAAGACAGATCGCTCATGAACGTTCCTTTCGTTACAGACAGCGATGAGCTGAATGCCAAGTTCATCAAGGAGGCTACTGAGGCCGGCTTCGTTAACCTCAAGGGTCACAGAAGTGTCGGCGGCATGAGAGCTTCCATCTACAATGCCATGCCGATCGAGGGCGTCGAAAAGCTCGTTGCCTTCATGAAGAAGTTCGAAGAAGAGAATTCTTAAGGAGTAATGAAGATGACAAAGGTTAGTTGCTTAAATCCGATCGCCAAGTGCGGTCTTGACAGGCTCGGTGAGGGCTATGAGATCACTGAGGATTTTGCTTCCTGCGATGCCGCTCTCGTAAGAAGTGCGGTCATGCATGAGATGGAGCTCCCCGAGTCGCTCCTCGCTGTTGCAAGAGCAGGTGCAGGCGTCAACAACATCCCGCTCGACAAGTGTGCCGAGAAGGGTATCGTAGTATTCAATACTCCCGGTGCCAACGCCAACGGCGTTAAGGAACTCGTTCTTACAGGTATGCTCCTGGCTTCCCGCGGCATCATCGACGGTGCCTCATGGGTAAAGGAGAACGCCGATATGGAAGGTCTTGCAAAGGCTGCAGAGAAGCAGAAGAAGCAGTATGCCGGAACAGAGATCGCCGGTAAGAAGCTCGGTGTCAT
>OMQY01000298.1 GCA_900313405.1 uncultured Eubacteriales bacterium | reverse complement strand
GCCATAGTAGGCCCCACGGGATGCGGGAAGACAACGCTTATCAATCTGTTGCTCAGGTTCTATGAACCCGATTCGGGGCAGATACTTGTTAACGGTGTCGATATAGCGGGAGTTCCGAGAAATGTCCTGAGGCAGTATATCGGAACTGTTGCACAAGATACGTGGTTCACGGAAGGAAGCGTGATGGACAATATCAAATACGGCAGTCCGGAAACCCGGGATGACGATGCAAAACGGACAGCTCACGATTCCGGCGCAGATTCCTTTATACGCAGGATGCCTGACAAATACGACTCTGTCATAAACTTGGACAGTGAGGAACTCTCAGAAGGTCAGCGCCAGCTGCTCAGCATAACGAGGGCAATGGTATCTGATCCGTCGATATTGATCCTGGATGAGGCAACATCTTCTGTAGATGTACTTACGGAAGTTAAGATCCAGAAGGCTGTAAGAGAACTTCTGGATAACAGGACAGGCCTTATAATCGCACACCGATTGTCTACTATCATCGATTCTGACATGATCGTAGTAATCGAGAACGGAAGGATAAGCGATATAGGAACGCACGAGCAATTGCTCCGAAGAGGCGGATTTTACAGCAGACTGTACAAATCATATACAAGATAAAGTGTATTATAATTAACTGTGTTAGTGACGACACGGAGGGATCATGATGAATCGTAAACTGGATGAATTCAAGAAATATATATACGGCAGAAGGGCTGCCGTCATTGGAGTAGGCATATCCAACAGACCGCTTATCAAGTGGCTCTGTTCACTTGGCGTATCCGTTACCGCTTGTGATAAGCTGCCTGCGGATGATCCTGTTCTGGGCAAGACGATAGAGGAGTTCGAAGGGCAGGGGTATAAGATCGAATGGTCATGTGGTGAGGATTACCTCGATATCCTGCGCAAAGAGCATTTTGATATTGTATTCAAGACTCCCAAGATGAGGTTCGAGACCCCTGAACTTAAGGCCGCTTATGATAACGGAGCTGTTCTTACGACCGAGATGGAACTGTTCCTCGCGCTCTGTCCTGCTCATACATTCGGTATTACCGGTTCTGACGGTAAGACTACTACGACTACACTGGTATCGGAGATGCTTAAGGCTTCGGGCTATAAAGTCTGGCTTGGTGGTAATATCGGAACGCCGCTCCTTGATCAGATCGACAATATCGAGGCTTCTGATATGGTCGTTCTCGAGTTGTCATCGTTTCAGCTGCTTGGCATGGCAAGAAGTGTCGATACGGCGATCGTTACGAATATCACTCCCAATCATCTTGATTTCCATAAAGATTATGAAGAGTATATCGATGCCAAGAGGAGCATATTCCGTAATCAGGATGCGACCGGCGTGCTTGTTCTCAATGCTTCCTGCGATCTGACATATAACATGAAGGATAAAAGACGAGGCAGAGTATCATTTTTCGCTCGTGACCGGCAGGATACTTTAAGATCCGGCGATAATGAGCAATTCGGCAGAGCTTACTGTGATAATGGAATGCTGACCTATGAATATAGAGGCAAGATAACAAGCATTATCAGCGAAAAGGATATCTTCATCCCCGGCAAGCACAATGTCGAGAACTATCTGGCAGCTATTTCCGCAGTGTTCGAGTATGTGAATGTCGAGGATATCGTTAAAGTTGCAAAGACCTTTAAGGGCGTTCCTCACAGGATAGAATTTGTGCGTGAGATCGATGGCGTCAGTTACTATAATTCGTCTATCGATACTTCTCCCAACAGGACGATGAATACTATGTACGCTTTGGCTGACAGAGGCATGAAGGGCGTTCTGATCGCCGGCGGAGCAGATAAGAAATGCGTATACGACGGCCTCGGAGATGCGATCCTTAAGGTCAGTGACAGGATCATTCTATATGGATCAAACAGTTCTCTCGTTAGCGATATTCTTGCCAAGGAAGCTGACGGACGCGAGTATCAGCTGATCATACTCGATTCTGAAGACGGAGATGTCTATGAGTTCGAGCAGACTCGGGAGAAGGTTCGCAGTAAGTTTGTTGAGGCGGTCAAGAAGGCCGGAGAACTTGCCCGCCCGGGTGAGATCGTGATCATGTCCAATATCGGGACTTCATATGATCATTTCAGACATTTTGAGCACAGAGGCGACTTATTTAAGGATATCGTAAATGGACTCTGACAAGATGCTTTATCTGTTTTGCGCCATGAGGTGTGAGGCTCTGCCTGTTATCGAGGCATACGGACTCTCGAACAGGTTCAAGTGCCCCGGTGGGACGACTGTCTTCTTGTCAGACGACGGCCGCACGATACTTGCACTTACAGGTATGGGCAAGACATCTATGAGTTATGCTGCAGGAGAAGTCTTTGCTCTATATCCGCCGGATGAAACATCTGCAGCCGTTAATGTCGGCGTGTGCGCAGGCAAGTGTATAGGCGATACTTTCCTGGTGAGCAAGGTAACCGATCATGATACCGGGAGAGATCTGTATCCTGACATCCTTTATGAGACAGGTCTTAAGACATCCTCACTTGTTACTGTCAGCCGTCTCATAAACGACGGTATAGAGGATGACCGGCTGCTGTATGATATGGAAGGCTCCGCATTCGCAGAGGCTTGTATCAGCCGGATCGGTTGTGCCCGAACTTGCCTGATCAAGATCGTATCGGATATGGGGGACGGAGCCAATCTGACGGAGGATACGGTTCGGGATCTTGTGCGCGGAAGGATCGATATCATCAGGCATGTAACAGATGTCTATTCCGGGGGCGTCTTGCGATCGGAAATGTGTGAGGCGGAGCCGGATATCGGTGAATATGCGGAGTTGTTCCGTTGTTCTGAGACCATGAGGAACGAGATTATGCGATTATTGCGTTACTCGCTTAGCAGCCGGATCGATATGCCGGGAATGATAGAGAAGATGAGAAAGGAAGGCTTACTTCCTGTTGCTTCACGCAAAGACGGTAAGGAGATGCTTAATGTCCTCAGGAGGCGCATCATTTATTCAAAACTTTGACAGGATATATGTTGAAGAGGAAGCATATGCTTACGGTTTGACAGCTGATATTATCAGCCGCTTCCCACAAAGTGCCGTAACAGCCGTGAAGCATTACAAACATGTTTTTAATCGTGCCGGACAATCTTATGAACTTCAGAAGAACAGCCGTAAGCTCATTCTTGCCGTTAATCACGGACAATTGATCTACAGAGGTTCACCTGTCTGTCAGAACTATGAAGGCGGAGATTTCTTTTATACATCAACTGTGCTCAACTGCCCGTTTGATTGCGATTACTGTTTCCTTAAGGGACGATATGCAACCGCAAATATCGTGATCTTTGTCAACACGCAAGACTATCTCGATCAGGCAGCCAAGCTTAACAAGTGTTATCTGAGCGTATCATTTGATACGGATCTGCCTGCATTGGAACCGATCACAGGGGCATGCTCGATGTGGGCCGGTTTTGCGGCAGACCATCCGGAGACACATGTCGAGATAAGGACTAAGACCGGAGGCGGATCGTTTAAGCCTGTCTCTAATCTTATCTACGCGTTTACATTATCCCCTGATGCTGTCATACGCGAATACGAACACGGGACAGCGGGGCTTGATACAAGGATAAGAGGCATAAACAAGGCAGTCGAGTCCGGCTGTACCGTCAGGATATGCATAGATCCTATCCTTTACGTAGACAACTGGAGATCCCTATATGGGGAACTCATCGAACGAATAATATCCGAGGTCGATGTCAGTCGTATACGCGACTTCGGTATCGGCGCATTCAGGATCTCGGCAGACTATATCAAGGCTATCAGACGATGTGCGCCGCAGTCTGATGCCGTTCAGTTTCCTTTCGAAAAAAGGGAAGGATACTGCGTATATCCCGATGATATCAATAAGACCATGGTAAACTATGTTAGAGACAGATTAAGAGAGGTGAAGGATGATGACAGGATCTTCTGCCAATACTGATACTAAAGTTGCAGTTGTAACAGGGGCATCTTCCGGCATCGGCGCGGCTGTTGCGGATATGCTTGCCGGCCGAGGCTTTAAGGTTATAGGCATAGGACGTGAATTCACGGGTAATGAATCTTTTGAGACAAGGATCTGTGATCTTACGGATGAAGATAAGACAGAAGAACTTGTAAATGAGATACTTGCAGGCAGTGAGGTGTCAGTCCTTGTAAATAATGCCGGCGTAGGGTATTACGGACTTCACGGTGAGATCGCTGCAGCTGATATCAGGCGTATGGTCAGGACAAATCTTGAATTGCCGATGGTCCTTACGAATCTGTTCCTCCCGTCCATAAAATGTTCCAAAGGCTGGATAATCAATATCTCCTCCATAACTGCAGGGAGGATAAATACTCATGGCGCCGCATACGGGGCAACAAAGGCCGGACTGTCGAGTTTCTGCGAGAGTCTTTACGAGGAATACCGTAAGCAGGATGTTAAAGTAGTTACTATCAGACCGGATATGACAAAGACCGATCTGTACCGTAATGCGGACTTCCAATGCTCGGATGCGCAAGGGGCTTATCTTTTGCCTTCGGATGTTGCCACCGTCATAGGCAATATCCTCGATATGCGTGAAGGAGCCGTTGTTCGAGACGTCGCCATTATGCCCCAATATCACAGGATCGAACGCAAGTAACAAGAATGACACTGTAATTAGCCTTTGAACGGAGTATAATAAAATTATCAAACTGTCTTTAGGGGTGAACGATGCGGAGACGAATCCTTATGACCGCCGCCGGCCTTATAGCTGTTATTGCGGTAGTATTTATGTCATTTGCCTATATCTTTTCGCGCGACGCTGTCAGTGCTGATGGCGAAGCGAAGATACTGTCTGTCCGCAGAGGCAATAATACCCTGAGTATCTATGTCGATTGTGATGAGCCCCTCGAATCATGTGAGGTTCAGATCGGCTCTCATGTTTATGATGCTGATAATATAGTTGAAGCAGATGATGTCTATACCGTACTTATGATCGACTTTAATAATCCTTCATATGGCGATACCATCAAGAGCTTTATCAATTCCGTTGTTGATCATCATGCTGAAGGTGAGAAGTTCCTTGTTGTCAGTATGATGTGTCCTAATGCGATCATCAACGGTGATTTCTCATCAGACTATGAGGCTGTCAAGAGTTGTGTAGCTAATGCAGCTGAGCATGCAAGTGATCATCCTTCAAATCTTTCATACAGCGTTTATGACATACTTAACGGTATCGGTAACAACGGTGCCACCTTCGTGAGACTGATAGTTGTTGCAGACGGTGTTGATACGGATTCGTCCGTAGCCAGAGTAGATGAAGAGATGAGCACTCTGGAACGTACCGTGCAGGTACCGGTAACGACTCTTACCATTAACGGTGATGTTAATACCGATATCGCTACACACATGGCATATTATTCAAGGATGTCGGGCGGTCAGGCATTTGTGCTTCCTGCCGGCGGTAACGGTGATGCTTATGGTGCTACTACAGCCCTTAGCGGGAAACTGCAATGTGTAAATGTTACCCCCGGACTTGAGATCCTTGACGGAAGTGAACAGACGATACGTGTTACTTGTAACACCGCTTCCGGCAGGTTGGTTGCGGAGACGGATTCCGTCGTAAAGCTGCCTCTGGCCACCGTCACCGCGACTCCCGTTCCAACCGCTACGCCTGTGCCTACAGAAGCCGATCCGGTCGTGGAAGTAGACGGTAACAATTCAACTGACAGACATAACAGTTCATCAGACGATAATGAAGACAGCAGGGATCTTATCAAGAAGATACTGATCATAGCAGCAGGTATTGTCTTTATCGGCATTGTAATATCTCTTGTACTGTTCATATTGAGACGACAGAGATATGTGGAATTCCAGGATGAGGAAAAGGAACAGGTGGATCCGTGGAAGGAGCCTGTCGAGGAAGTCCATACTCCGTATATGGGAGGATCGTTATTAAAGCATGATGTAAGACAGGTATATACTCCGGTCGATGACCTTCCGGATCCGGTCGCGTATATCACACTTCAGGATAAGGAAGATCCATCGGTCGTATATAGTGTACCGATCTATGAGCGACTCACTATCGGTCGAGACGGATGTGATCTTAATATTCCGGAATTGTGGATGTCTAAGAGACAATGTGAGATCTATTTCCGTGGCGGAAGTTTCTATATCAATGATCTTCATTCCACTAACGGTACATATGTCAATAATGCGATGGTTATAAAAGAAACGCCTTTGCCTAACGGCTCTACGGTTCGATTGGGCAGGAAGTCCTATGTGATCACATTTGAAGTTGAGTGATATAATCTACAAGGATAAAGCTGTTAAGGGAGTATAGGGTTATGAAGATCTGTCCGGTATGTGGCGAGAGGCTTGGAAGTTCCGCAACGTTATGCAGTAACTGCGGCAGTCGCGTTCAGTCTGATGCCCAAGATGCCTATGTACCGCAGCCCTTGCCGATAATGCTGCCCGGTGATGCTCCGGAAGAGATACACGAAGAGCATATCGAGATGGTTCCGGAGGGGATGGGACAGGAAGATCAGACATCTCACTATGAAGAATTGAATCCGACTCCCGATATGATGTTCGATTGGACTTGCCCCAAGTGCAAGAAGGTCTGTCACGGCAGATTCTGTTCCGGATGCGGATCTCCGTTTATGGATACGACATGGCTTTGTCCCGTATGCGGACACCTTAATTATGACGGGTGCTACTGCGAGAATTGCGGTCAAAGAGGTTTACTGATTAATGATGGAACTCCGTTTGGATTTGATTGATTATCTCATAGCATTACTGTTCGGTATCGTAGAAGGTATCACGGAATGGCTTCCTGTCAGTTCCACCGGACATATGATAATCCTTAATGAATTCTGTGAGCTTAATGTCTCAGAAGAATTCTTTGAGCTTTATCTTGTAGTGATCCAACTCGGTGCGGTCATGGCTGTTGTATTCCTTTTCTGGAAAGATATTTGGCCCTTCGGTATCAAGAACAATGATTCTCCGTTGTCTACGGACGGTTTGGGGCGGATCATATGTAAGAATAAGTTCATTATGTGGTTTAAGATCCTCGTAGCTTGTGTTCCTGCTGCCATAGTAGGCGTGCTCTTCGGGGATAAGCTGGATGAGCTGTTTTATAATTATATTGTCGTATCGATCGCGCTCATAGTCTTCGGTATCGCTTTTATCATCGTTGAGAATACTGTCTCGAGTAAAGAGTCAAGGGTCACGGATGTCAAAGAGATCACTTATCCGATGGCACTCGTTATCGGTGTCTTTCAACTGATCGCTGCCGTTTTTCCCGGAACTTCCCGCTCCGGCTCTACGATAGTCGGATCGCTCGCGATCGGGATCAAAAGATCTGCAGCTGCAAGATTTACATTCTATATGGCTGTTCCCGTTATGCTGGGAGCCAGCCTTATCAAGATCGTTTCATACGAAGGCAGCGTATCGCGAGATGAACTTGTTTTACTTCTGATCGGAATGATATCTGCGTGTGCCGTATCATTTGTCGTAATTAGTAAACTCCTGGCTTATATTCGTAAGCATGACTTCAAGCCGTTTGGCGTTTACAGGATAGTCTTAGGTATTATTGTCCTGTCTCTTGGCATTACCGGTATCATCGGCTGATGAGGTGGGGAAATGATCATAAGTACAGGAATGAGGACAGATATACCCGCTTTTTATTCATCCTGGATGGCTAACAGGCTTCGTGAGGGATACGTATTGGTACGTAATCCTTATAACAGGAGCAGTGTGACCCGATACCGTTTATCGCCTGATGTTGTAGATGTTATTACGTTTTGCTCCAAGAATCCCGCTCCTATGCTCAAGTATCTTCCGCTTCTTGAAGACTACGGACAATACTGGTTTGTATCCATAACACCGTACCAGAAGGATTATGAACCGAATGTGCCGCATATATCTAAGAGCATAGATACTTTCATCAGGCTCTCTGAAGCGGTCGGTAAGGATTCGGTCGGGTGGAGGTATGATCCCGTGATCACGGATGATAAGTACACGCTCGAGTATCATACGGCTTCTTTTGCCGAGATGGCATACCGCATGGCGTCCTATACGGATGTTTGTGTGGTGAGTTTTGTCGATCTTTATCCGAAGGTCAAACGTAACTGCCCGATGATGACACCTGTCGATCATTCGGACCGTATAGAGCTGATCAAACGCTTTGTTGAGATCGGGCGTGATTACAATATAACGATCAAGACCTGTTGTGAAGGTCATCTCTGCGATGTGTACGGAGCTGACAGCAGCGGATGTTTCACAAAAGATGTATATGAGAAGGCTATCGGTAAGACTCTCAGGATCCCGAACGGTATCAAGAATCAGCGTGAAGGTTGCAGCTGTATCCTCGGACACGACATAGGAGAGTATGATACATGTCCTCATATGTGTACCTATTGTTATGCCAATACTGACAAGGCAACGGTAAAGACAAATCTTATGAAACACGATCCCCATTCGCCTTTCCTGATAGGTGGAGAGGAGAACGGGGATGTGATCAGAAACGCTGTTCAGGAATCCTGGGTCGACAAACAGATCAGTCTGTTCTGATCATCTGTCAGACATTGATATATAATCGGTCCTCGGATGCACGGCCATATAGGCGGGTCTTATGATCTTACCGCCGTTATTGAGCTCTTCGATCCTGTGAGCAGACCATCCCGAGATACGGGCTATCGCAAACAGGGGAGTATAGAGCTCGACCGGAAGATTGAGCATGCTGTAGACAAAGCCGCTGTAGAAATCGATATTCGCCGATACACCCTTGTAGATGCGTCTCTCCTTGGCAATAAGCTCGGAAGAGATCTTCTCGATCCTTGAATAAAGGGAGAATTCATTCTGTTTACGCTTCTCGATGGACAGCTGCTCGACGTATCCTTTGAAGATCTGAGCTCTCGGGTCGGATATCGAGTATACGGCATGTCCCATACCGTAGATCACGCCGGCTTTATCGAAAGCTTCTTTGTGCAGTATCTTGGCTATGTAATCTCTTAATTCATCGTCATCGTTCCAGTCGGATACGTGCTTCTTGATATCGTCGAACATCTGCATGACCTTGATGTTGGCGCCGCCGTGCTTGGGACCCTTGAGTGAGCACAGGCCCGCTGCTACTGCTGCATATGTATCTGTACCGGAGCTCGTGACGACATGCGTCGTGAATGTGGAGTTGTTACCGCCGCCGTGTTCTGCATGGAGGACAAGTGCAACGTCAAGTATCCTCGCTTCGAGTTCGGTGTATTTGTTATCGGGTCTTAACATATAAAGGATGTTCTCGGCAGTTGACAGATCAGGCTTCGGTCTGTGGATAAACAGGCTTCCTTTATCGTTATAGTACTGCTTGGCTGCGTATCCGTATATGGCAAGCATAGGGAATACGGCGATGAGCTCAAGCGACTGCCTTAATACATTAGGTATCGATGTATCATTCGCATTTGTATCATAAGCGAAAAGATTAAGGATTCCTCTGGTAAGGTTATTCATCAGATCGTTACTGGGCTTCTGCATCATAACATCACGGACAAAGTTCTTGGGGAGCAGTGTCCTGTAGTAACTAAGGAGCTTCTTGAATTCTGCGAGTTCTTCGCTGTTAGGGAGCTTATTGAACAGCAGGAGATATGATGTCTCTTCAAAACCGTCAAATCTTCCGTCTGTAGTGAAGCCGTTAACTATATCGTTAACGTTGATGCCGCGATAATAGAGCTCGCCGTCACACTGAACCTTCGTTCCGTCGACTTCCTTGCTGGAGATGATCTCGGAGATCTCAGTGAGGCCTGTAAGGACACCCTTACCGTTAAGGTCGCGAAGACCTCTTTTGACGTCATATTTGGTATAAAGATCGGTATCGATCCTGGAAGCGGTACACATCTCTGCGAGACGATCGACCGTTGGCGTAACCGTTGAGTACTTGTTAGTAGCCGGCATATCAGTCACCTCGTATTTATATATACTGTTAAAATGTAAAATTTATTGTATTATATCACATTTTCGATGACTGTAATTGCGGTAAATATGAAGTATTGCCCGTCAGATAAGGAAACCGCCGTTAACACCGAGGATCTGACCGGTGATGAATGATGCTTCATTCGAGGCAAGGAAATATACTGCAGACGCTATATCTTCAGGTGCTCCAAGTCGCTGAAGAGGTGTCTCCTCAGCGAGGAACGCCAGGTCTTCTTCTGAATACGACCCGAGCATATCTGTCTTGATGACACCGGGTGATACGGCGTTAACACGTATTCCGGATGGTCCGAGTTCCTTGGCGAGAGATCTTACATAAGAATCTACGGCACCTTTACTGGCTGAATACAGAGCTTCACAGGAGGCTCCGGTCTGTCCCCACATGGATGATATTGCAATGATATTGCCGGATTTACGGTGGACCATGGAGGGGATGATGCAGCCTGCGAGGTTATAGAGTCCCCCAAAATTGGTATCTGTCACGGATCGGTAATCATCAAAGGTCATGTCAGTCGACAGGCCTGCAAGTGATATTCCGCTGTTCGAGACGAGGGTATCGATATCACCGAAAGCCTTCACGGCTTCATTTACAGCCGTCTTCACGGCTTCGGGATCACGGACATCACACTTTACGGCCCTTACTTTGTCTGAAGTGTGCCCCGGTGCGTTGAGATAGAGATAAGTGACATTCCATCCTTCATCTTCGAATCTCTTTACGATACCTGCTCCGATACCTCGTGAACCGCCTGAAATCAGTACATGTGACATATATCCACCTCGAGTGATTATTAAGTTAAGGATATGACAGAAGAAGCAATAAATCAAACACTTGACAAAGAAGTACAATTGAATGATATTTAATTGGCAACGGAGGGAAAGATCTATGGCAGAGAAAGATATCAATAAAGAGATCGATAACGAACTCGAAGATCTCGAGGTCGATAATGATGAATATGAACGTGCGCTCGCCGTCCTTAATTCCTCAAAAGGAGCAAGGGTAAGAGAGCGTAATAACCGGATCAAGGCCGAGAAAAAAGTAAAAAAAGAGTCGACCGGGGATTCCGCTCCCGACAGCTTTATCGAGAAGTGTAAGTCGGATATAGTGATCCCGATATGTATCGCAGCACTGGTGCTTATAGCTGTGGCAGCTGTCATCTTCTTTATTATCCCGCTCTTTGATAAGGATCAGAAAAAGGGAGATCTCGGTATCACTTATGATGAACTCAGGACCAAGTATTCGGCTACGGATATGTTTATCCAGTGCACACTCGGTGATTACGGCTTCGATATTCCGGAGCAGGCTTCTGCCGTGTCTCCCGATACGCTTGCCGCTGACAGTGTCAATGATGCTTCAAACGTTGTATCAGCTAATTTTACAGACCTTAAGAGCAAGACAAATCTCGACGCATATATAATCTGTATGTCTGACGAGCAGGGAGGAGTTCTGAACGAGATCGATGCATGTATCGCTTTCGATGAGTCGAATCCTTATATTGACAGCTGGATCATGTTCTATTTTGTAAGCTATCTCCAGGTATTCGATCCGACTCTGACGAGCGAGGCAGCCATGAATTCGATTTCTACTGCCGTATCAAACAGGGGGACATACTATGAGATCGGGGATGTGTCTTATTCAGTCAATCTCATCAATAACGGCAGCATATATTACTGCCTGCAGATCGTACCTGATGATCTGGCAGAGGATTATGTCGACAGTGCTGCAAAATTGGCAGAATCCTGAGCGATAAATATCCGAATAAAATAATAAAAAGACCGTTC
>OMQY01000300.1 GCA_900313405.1 uncultured Eubacteriales bacterium | reverse complement strand
TAAGAGAGCGCAGTTTGATTCTGCTTTTACTTTCCAGTATTCAAAAAGACCGGGTACCGCTGCAGCCGATTTTCCTGATCAGATCGATCACGATACTGTGACAGAGCGTTTCGGACGCCTTCTCGATATACAGAATGATCTGGCTTACAGATCAAATCTGTCCAAGGTGGGAAAGGTAGAAGAAGTCCTGATAGAGGGTGAGAGTTCGACGGCTCCTGATATCCTTACCGGCAGGACCAGATCTAATCACCTTATCAATTTCACTGTAAATGATGATCTTAAGCTTCGTGAGGCGGACGGTTCCTTCTGTCCTTCATCTAAGTACGAAGGATTACTGTGCAATGTGTTATTTACATCGGCCAGGCCTTATTCTGTGGACGGCGTAATGGAGAGTTGGATAAATGACTGAGAACAGGGTATTACATTTAAGGGATATTGATCAGGATAAACTGTCACCGATGATGCAGCAGTATGCACAGATGAAGACAAAGCTCGGTGATGTAATACTGTTTTACAGGCTGGGCGATTTCTATGAGATGTTCTTTGATGATGCCGTTTATGTATCCGGAGCGTTAGAATTGGCACTGACTGCCAGGGACTGCGGAAACAATATGCGCGCAGCTATGTGCGGAGTACCTTTCCATGCATTCAAGACTTATGCGAACCGGCTTATATCCCTGGGTAATAAGGTGGCGATCTGTGAGCAGCTTGAAGATCCCGCTCTGGCAAAGCGCCTTGTTAAGAGAGGCATCATCAAAGTCCTTACACCGGGAACTATTACTGATTCTGACGGTCTTGATGATCGTAAGAACAATTATCTGATGAGCATAATGTGTGTCGGAGCTCAGTATGGTATCGCCGCAGCAGACATATCTACCGGTGAATTCTATGCCACTCAATTGACATCCTCTGATAATGATGAGCATCTTATCAATCTTATCGGTAAATACCAGCCTTCGGAATTGATCTATAACAATGCATTTGAGGACTCAAGAGTATATAAGACCATCCAACTCGGATTTGATACGGCTTGCACTTTGAGAAGCGATCGTGATTTCTCATCTTCATATGTCAATGAACGTAAACTGAGGACTTACGGAAGCGATAAATTCAGCGATCCGGAGCTCATGCTGTGCGCGGTGTCTGCGCTTATCAGATATGCCGATGAGACACAGACCGAGGCAGTATCGTATCTCGATTCGGTTGAGTGCTTTAAGATGTCAGATACTATGGAACTTGACATTAACACAAGGATCAATCTCGAATTGACATCTACGATTCGCACCAAGAGCCGTAAAGGATCACTGCTTTGGGCAATCGATAAGACCAAGACAGCTATGGGCGGACGACTCCTTCGTAAATGGATAGAGGAGCCGCTTATCGTCACATCAGCCATTAACAGCCGTCTTGATGCAGTAGAAGATGCGCTTAACAAGTTTATTAAGAGACAGGAATTGATGGAAGCTCTTACCGGGCTACATGATATCGAACGTCTCGCAGCTAAGGTCTCACTTGGAAGTATCAACGCAAGAGAGATGCTTGCCCTGAAGAATTCTCTTGGGAAACTGCCTTTTATAGCATCATCATGTGAAGAATTCGACAGAGGTGTATTCAAGAATATCAAGCAATTGCTCGATCCCATGGAAGATATATATGATCTTCTGGAGAGCTCTATCGCCGATGATCCGCCGGTCACGATCAAGGACGGGGATATCATAAAGAGCGGGTATTCTTCTGAATGTGATGAATTACGTGACATTGCGACTAATGCCAAGCAGTACATCATGCAGCTTGAGAGTGACGAGCGTAACCGGTTAGGTATCAAGAACCTCAAGATAGGTTATAACCGTGTCTTCGGTTATTATATCGATATCCCGAGAAGCAATTCATCCGACCTGCCGGAGGAGTATCACCGTAAGCAAACACTTGCCAATAACGAGAGGTATATCACACCTGCACTTAAGGAACTTGAAGATAAGATCCTCGGTGCTCAGAGTAAGAGACTGTCTCTTGAATATGAGCTTTTCGTTGATATAAGAAATAAGGTAAATGCTGCTTCTGACAGGCTGTTTAACAGTGCCAAAGCCGTTGCGCTTATCGATGTCGTTACTTCTCTTGCTCAACTGGCTTCAGAAGAGGGATATGTTCGTCCCAAGGTTGATAATTCCGATGTTATCGAGATCGAGGAAGGCAGACACCCGGTAGTCGAGAAGATGCTCGACAGATCAGAGCGTTTTGTTCCCAATGACACTGTGCTTGACGACACGAACAGACTTATGGTGTTAACGGGACCCAATATGGCCGGTAAGTCAACTTATATGAGACAGGTGGCCATAATCGTTCTCCTTGCTCAGATCGGTTCATTCGTTCCTGCGCGGAAAGCGCACATCGGTCTTGTTGATCAGATCTTCACGAGGATAGGTGCGTCAGATGATATCTCGATGGGGCAGTCTACTTTTATGGTCGAGATGAAGGAAGTATCTTCCATACTCCGTAATGCTACTCGTAAAAGTCTTCTGCTCCTTGATGAAGTCGGTCGGGGAACAAGTACTTATGACGGTCTGTCGATCGCATGGGCAGTTATCGAATATATCATCGATCCGAATATCTTATATTCAAGGACCATCTTTGCTACTCATTACCACGAATTGAATCAACTGTCTAAGATGACAAAAGGTGTATTCAATAATCATGTTGACGTAAAAGAAACGGATGACGGTGTATTGTTCCTTCACAGGATCGTTGACGGCGGTACTTCAGACAGCTACGGTATCGAGGTCGCGAGACTGGCAGGCCTGCCTGATGATGTGCTTACAAGGAGCAGATCTATCCTTAAGGAACTCGAACGCATCGGTAACTTCAAGGTTATGGGAAATGTTGATTATGTTGATGGGAAACCTTGTCTGTCAGGATCGGTAATGCCGGGGCAGGAATCGATCTTCAACCCGGATAATGTTGTTTATCGTAAAGAGGACAAGATAAGAAGGACGATAAGAGAACTTGATATTACGAAGGTTACTCCGCTCGAGGCAATAAACATACTCTACGGTCTGTCTGAAGATATCAAGGCGGAGGATTCTGATGGGAAGGATTAATATACTCGATCCTCAGACTGCAAATGCCATCAAAGCGGGTGAAGTTGTAGAGCGCCCCGTATCTGTAGTTAAAGAACTTGTAGATAATTCTGTTGATGCCGGATCTACCATGATCAGGATCGAGATCGAACAGGGCGGTATAGGTATGATCCGCGTAT
>OMQY01000309.1 GCA_900313405.1 uncultured Eubacteriales bacterium | reverse complement strand
GAAGTGATCGCCGACCTGGTCGAGAATCAGGGCAAGAAGTACGATCTGTGTGTATCGATCGGCCCGAAGATAATGATGAAGTTCTGCGTCATGACGACGAAGAAATACGATATCCCGACAATAGTCAGCATGAATCCGATCATGGTAGACGGTACCGGTATGTGCGGTGCCTGCCGTCTGACAGTAGGCGACGAGGTTAAGTTCGCCTGTATCGACGGACCCGAGTTCGACGGATTCAAGGTGGATTTCAACGAGGCCATGGAGAGGATGAAGCTCTACAAGACCGAGGAAGGAAGAGCACTGCTGAAGCTACGTGAGGGCGATACCCATCACGGCGGCTGCGGAAACTGCGGAGGTGATAAGTAATGGCTGCACCCGGATTTGAGAGAGTAGCGATCAGCGAGCAGGAGCCTGCTGTAAGAGCTAAGAATTTTGAAGAAGTCTGCCTGGGCTATACGGAAGAGGAAGCAGTACTCGAGGCTGCCAGATGCCTTAACTGCAAGAATCCCAGATGCGTACAGGGATGTCCCGTTCAGATCGATATCCCGGCGTTTATCACGGCATTGAAGGAGCGTGACTTTAAGGGCGCTTATAACAAGATATCAGAAGCCAGTGCGCTTCCGGCCGTATGCGGACGTGTATGTCCTCAGGAAACTCAGTGCGAGGCTTTGTGCATAAGAGGCATCAAGGGTGACGCTGTTGCCATCGGTAAGCTCGAGCGCTATGTTGCCGATCGTGCACGCGAGGAGGGGATCAAGCCTTCCCTCGATGTTGCACCGAACGGACACAAGGTTGCTGTTGTAGGTTCCGGCCCTGCAGGCCTCACATGTGCGGGGGATCTCGCGAAGATGGGCTATGATGTTACTATTTTCGAGGCGCTTCACGAAGCAGGCGGTGTACTTACTTACGGTATCCCGGAGTTCCGTCTGCCGAAGGATACTGTCGTTGCTTCAGAGATCGAGAATGTTAAGTCACTCGGAGTTAAGATCGAGACAAATGTTGTTATCGGCAAGTCCGTTACTATCGACGAGCTCATGGAAGATGAGGGATTTGAGGCCGTATTCATCGGTTCGGGTGCCGGACTTCCCATGTTCATGAAGATCCCCGGCGAGAATGCCAAGGGTGTCTTCTCCGCTAACGAGTATCTGACGAGGAGCAACCTCATGAAGGCTTTCCGTGATGATTCCGATACTCCTATCTATCGTCCCGCTAAGGTCGCTGTCGTAGGCGGCGGTAATGTTGCGATGGATGCGGCAAGGACAGCATTGAGACTCGGTGCTGATGTTACGATCGTATATAGAAGAAGTGAGGCTGAACTGCCTGCCCGTGTTGAGGAAGTGCATCATGCCAAGGAAGAGGGCATCAAGTTCGAACTGCTCACGAATCCCGTCGAGATACTTGAGAACGAGGAGCATTTCGTTCGTGCGATGAAGTGCATAAGGATGGAACTCGGTGAGCCCGACGCATCCGGAAGAAGACGTCCCGTTCCGATCGAAGGTTCTGAGTTCGAGCTCGAGACAGATGCAGTCATCATGGCTCTCGGTACTTCTCCGAACCCTCTGATCTCTTCTACTACGAAGGGGCTTGAGACGAATAAGTGGAAATGTATCGTTGCCGACGAGGAGACAGGCGCCACCACCAAGGAAGGTGTCTATGCCGGAGGCGATGCAGTTACAGGTGCCGCCACCGTAATCCTTGCGATGGGTGCAGGTAAGGCTGCAGCCAAGGGGATCGACGATTACTTTAAGAACAAGGAAGCCTGATCCCGCGAATAAGAGGGATGGTCTTTAAGGAGACTTCGGGAAGAGGAGAGCTTTTGTGACCGGGTTTGCAGGTAAGGCCGGTTCCTTGATGGAGATGGTCGAAGATCAGACCTGACCCTCCGTGAGTTTCCTGCGGCGGACTTTCCGCCTCTCGCTGATGGAGTTGAGGATCGCCTCTCGTGTCGAGTCTGAAGCATCGGTCAGTTCGTCAAGATGCTGTTCGATCAGGTCGAGAAGCTTACCCTCATCTGCCAGACCGATCCGGCCCCATGTCGCGTGATATTCGGCCTGTTCGACTACTTCGGCACCGATATTAGAATCTGTTATATGAGCGGAGAGGTCCATCAGGATCTCTTCGCTCATTTTGTTCAGGATGATCTCCGAGTCTTT
>OMQY01000302.1 GCA_900313405.1 uncultured Eubacteriales bacterium | reverse complement strand
CGCATACTCGATGTCGAGCGCATGACCCGAACCCATGGTGTAGTCAAGGTCGCACTCCTCACCGGGATTTACGAGGCCCGATGTCACATGAACGAACGAATCAAGGATCGACTTAACGCATACGATGAACTCTACACCGCCTGCGCCTCCGAGAAGGTGTCCGATCATGGACTTAGTGGAGTTGACCGCAACTTTCTTTGCAGCTTCACCGAAAGCATACTTGATGGCACGCGTCTCGAAAAGGTCATTGTGATGTGTCGAAGTTCCGTGCGCGTTGATGTACTGAACCTCGGAAGGGCCGATGCCCGCTTCCTTCATGGCAGCTTTCATAGCCTCGCCGGCTCCGCTTCCGTCTTCGGCAGGGGAAGTGATATGGAATGCATCGTTGGTGGCTCCGTATCCCACGACCTCAGCATAGATATGCGCACCGCGGGCCTTTGCATGCTCCAGCTCCTCGAGAACGACTACACCCGAACCTTCACCGATGACAAATCCGTCACGATCTTTATCGAACGGTCTCGAACATGTATCGGGATCGAGATTGGATGACAGAGCCGTCATGTTCGTAAATCCCTGAACGCCCAGCGGACAGATGGCTGCCTCCGCGCCTCCCGCGACCATAACATCGGCATCGTCGAACTTAATAGCCTTGAATGCATCGCCTATGGAGTGCGAACCTGATGCGCATGCAGTAACGATCGCAACATTCTTGCCCTTCATGCCGTACTGCATGGCGATATTGGCAGATGCCATATTGGCGATCATAACGGGGATGTAAAGCGGGCTGACCTTCTTTCCTTCCATGAGTTTGGCATGCTCTCTCTCGTTAGCCTGCATCGATCCTATGCCGGAACTTACGATGACGCCGACACGGTACGGATCCTCCGCCGTCATGTCGAGACCCGAATCCTCGACCGCCTCCTTGGCTGCAACAACCGCAAACTGGGTAAATCTCTCCATTCTCTTGGCGGCCTTGAAGTCCATGTAATCAGCAGGATTGAAATCCTTGATCTCACCTGCCATCTTCGCCTTATAATCGGATACATCAAAAGCGCTTATCTCGGAAAAGCCGCGCTTTCCTTCCTTCAGGCCCTGCCAGAAGGATTCAACATCCTTGCCGATAGGGGTGACAGCTCCCATTCCCGTTACTACTACTCTTCTGCCGTTCATTCTCTTATTCTCCGATCATTTTACGAATTACATGTGCATTCCGCCGTCGACGGAAAGGACCTGACCTGTGATATAAGAAGCATCATCAGATACGAGGAATCCGACCGCATTGGCTATATCTTCAACCTGGCCGTAACGCTTGAGCGGGATGCCTGCGAGCATCTGCTCCTTGACCTTGTCGGGAAGCACGTCAGTCATGGGTGTCTGAACGAATCCGGGCGCGATGGCATTACATGTGATGTTCTTGCCTGCGTACTCCCTCGCAGCGCTCTTCGTGATGCCGATGACACCTGCCTTGCTCGCAGAGTAGTTGACCTGGCATGCATTGCCCTCGAGTCCGACGATGGAAGAGATCGATACGATGCGGCCGTACTTCTGCTTGCTCATTACGGGAACTACTTCGCGGAAGAAGTTGTAGGTGCCCTTGAGGTTGACTGCGATAACGGCGTCAAAATCCTCTTCCTTCATCCTTACGAGGAATCCGTCTCTCGTGATGCCTGCGTTGTTTACGAGAGCATCGATGGAACCGAATACTGCGGCTACATCAGCGACTGTCTCCTTAACAGACTCGGAGCTTGATACGTCACATCTGTAAGCCTTTGTCTCTACACCGTATTCCTTCTTGATCTCGTCAGCTGTCTCCTGTGAACCTTCGATCGGGCATGCATCTACTACCGCGATGTTGTAACCCATCTTGGCAAGCTTGACTGCGATTGCCTTGCCTATCCCTCTTGCGCTTCCTGTTACGATTGCTGTCTTTGCCATTTTGTTTATTCCTCCGTCAGGATTCTATTTCTTTTAACTTATCTTCCAATGTTTCCAGATCTTCCACCGTGGACACATTTATGACCGGCACTTCGGGGATAGTCTTCTTTACAAATCCCGCGATGGTCTTTCCGGGACCGATCTCGATCAGGACATCCACACCCAGATCCTTGAGTTTTACAAGCGTCTGTTCCCACATAACGGAAGAGTAGACCTGCTTCTCAAGAAGGTCTCTTGTTGCGGAAGTATCTTCGATCACTTCTGCATTGAAGTTCGCGATATACGGTATCTTAAGATCACCGATCTGCGCTTTATCAAGCTCTGTACGGAGCTTCTCGCCTGCACCCTTTAACATGGGCGAGTGGAAAGGACCCGATACCTTAAGCTCTACGGTCTTCTTTGCGCCTTTCTCGGCAAGCTTCTCCATGCCCTCGTGGACCGCATCCTTTTCGCCGGTGATGACGATCTGTCCCGGGCAGTTGTAGTTGGCTACTTCGGCGCCCTCGATGCCGTCGATGCACTTCTGGACCGTCTCCTTGGGCAGAGCGATGATGGCTGCCATCGTACCCTGGCCTGCAGGAACGAAAGAGCTCATGAGATTTCCTCTTATACGTGTAAGCCTTACGGCATCAGCGAATGTCATGGCGCCCGCTGTTACGAGTGCGCAGTACTCACCGAGCGAAAGGCCTGCAGTGATGTCGGGCTTGATGCCCTTATCTTCGATCGCTCTTGTCATGATGGAGCATGCCGTTACAAGACAAGGCTGTGTGTACTCCGTAACATGGATATCCTCATTCTCCTCGAAAAGGATCTTCTCCATGTCAAACCCGGAAGCTTCCGTCGCTTCTTTGATCATGTCCCCGGCCCAATCGAACTTCTCGACGAAGTCCTGAGCCATGCCTACCTTCTGAACGCCCTGACCGGGATAAACAAATGCTATCTTCATCAGCAGATCTCCTTCGCGTTCACAAGAAGTTTGTTGGCATCCGCCATCATGGTCTCGATGATGTCCTTAACGGGCCTTATCTCATTGACCATACCTGCTATCTGACCTGCCATGAACGTACCGCCCTTAACGTCGCCGTCGACAACAGCCTTGCGGAGAGCTCCGACACCCAACGCCTCAATCTCCTCGAAGCTTGCGTGCGCCTCTTCGAGCTTGATGAACTCATTAGTAAGCTGATTTCTGATCTGTCTTACGGGCGCGCCTGCGGATCTTCCGGTTACTCTTGTGGAGCTGTCCTTCGCCTTGATGATCATATCCTTGTAATTCTGATGGATATTAACTTCCTCGGAAGCACAGAACACGGTTCCGCACTGGACAGCCTCAGCGCCGAGCATGAATGCAGCTGCGACTCCTCTGCCGTCTGCGATGCCGCCTGCAGCGATAACGGGAATGCTTACGGCATCGACTACCTGGGGAACGAGAGCCATGGTAGTGATCTCTCCTACATGTCCTCCCGACTCAGTACCCTCCGCGATTACCGCATCGGCGCCGTCCTTTTCCAT
>OMQY01000303.1 GCA_900313405.1 uncultured Eubacteriales bacterium | reverse complement strand
CGATGTTCATGACCTTGACCATGTCACCTGTCTCATATGCATCGAGAGCCATGTTGTAGACCTCGTATACAGCCGCTATTATCCTCTTAAGTTCCTCCTGAGCGAAGGGTGAGAATGATATCTCCTTCGTATGAAGTTCCTCTGCCGACTTAGCCTTATAAAGCGCATGGTCAGCCAGACGCTCAAATTCTCCGATGACCTGGAGCATCTTGGACGAACGGTTCTTATCCTCTTCGTTCAGGTGCTGTGTCGTTGTGAGCTTCATCAGATATGCACCGATATGGTCCTCATATCCGTCGACCTTATCCTCATTACGAACGACATATTCGAAGTCGTCGTCATTGTATCCGTTCCGGAGCATTCCGACTGCACGGTCAAGACCTTCTCTTGTCTTCCTGACCATCTTGTTGACGGAGTTGGCAGACTCGGCTACGGCAATGGTAGGTGTGAGCATGAGACGCTCATCGAGGAAGAGTTCCTTATCTTCGTCGCTGTCCTTAATAACGATACCGGCCAGCTTAACGAGCTGCTTATGGAACGGGAAGAGAAGGATCGTATTGACGATATTGAAGATCGAGTGGAATGCGGCGATACCTACGACGCCGATCGTATTGTCCATGAAAGCGAAGTCGAATATCGCATGGAGCGAATAGAAGATAACGAGCCATAATATACATCCGATAACCTTGATGGCGATATGGATAACCGTAACTCTCTTGGCTGCCCTGTTAACGCCGATGGACGACAGCAGAGCGGTACAGCATGTACCGATATTGGCACCCATGATGATCGGGATAGCCATCTCATATGAGAGCGTTCCTGTCAGAGCCAAGCTCTGGAGGATACCGATGGACGCCGCTGAGCTCTGGATGATACCCGTAACGACCGTACCTGCAAGAACACCAAGGAGCGGGTTCTTGAACGCAGTGATCATATTGGTGAATTCGTCCGTCTCCCTTAGAGGAGCCATGGATCCGGACATCATGGTCATACCCTGCATGAGGATCGCGAAGCCGAGGAGCATCGTTCCGATATCCTTGCGCTTCTGCTTCTTGGATACCATTACCATGAGTATACCGATCAGAGCGAAGATAAGAGAGAAACACTTCGGTTCGAGAAGTCTCAGGAATACGTTGCCGGATGAATTGATACCTGACAGTGAGAGGATCCATGCCGTGAGTGTGGTTCCTATGTCGGATCCGAAGATAACTCCCACCGTCTGAGCCAGTTCCATTATGCCGGAGTTTACAAAACCTACGAGCATTACCGTCATGGCAGACGAGGATTGAATGGCTATCGTAATGAGTGCACCGATCAGCAATCCTTTGAACCGATTATCGGTTGCCTTCTTAAGGAGTTTCTCGAGTTTACCTCCGGCAGTCTTCTTAAGAGCGGATGATAGAATATTCATTCCATACAGGAAAAAGGCCAGGCCGCCGAAGAGCTGTATAAACGAGAACACGTCCATATATTTAACCTCACATAAGTCACATGCTGTTACGCACGTTCAGTCGTACATTGCTATTTTACAGCGATTGCACGCCTTTGTACAAGAGGATTTTAATCATTTAAATTTTAGATAGACAGCCGTCGATATTGAGCCTACGGGCTCTCATCCGTGTTGCATAGATATACATCTATGTGATTAAAACAAAAAGACCGCTTCATCGCTGAAGCGGTCTTGTGTGCGATCATTAGCGATCGATTAGAAGAGCTCTACAGACTTTCCTTCTGCATCGTAGATCTTCTTCTCAGCAGCAACAACATAAACGTCACCGCCGAGCTTAGCAGCCTTCTTCTCGATAGCCTTGAAGTCGATCTGCTGACCATCGATCTCGAAGATGATCTTGCCGAGCTTCTTAGCAGCAGGCTTCTTAGCAGCTGTCTTCTTTGCAGCAGGCTTCTTAGCAGCGGGCTTCTTTGCAGGAGCCTTCTTTGCAGCGGGCTTCTTTGCAGCAGCTGCAGGAGCAGCAACCTTCTTCTCTTCAGCCTTCTTAGCCTCTACTACGGGTGTTACTTTTACTTCTGCTGTCTTCTCAGCAGCTTCTGTCTTCTTTGCTTTGGGCATTTCAATTTACCTCCATATAAAGTGAACTGCTATTATTCTATACAGAATCACTAAAAATGTCTTTAGATTTTGTTTTGACGCTTTTAGACAAAAAAACTTGAATAATTCTATTCTCATTCGGATAATATCAACTATAAATGAATAAAAAACGATCGGGTCCGATATAAGACCCGATCGTTTATGTTTGTGAAAAGACTGTTGTTTTACACCTTTATTTTGATGCCGGTTCCGTCTTCTTTTTATCCTTCTTTTTGCTACCGGAAGAAGCCTCTTTTTGGATCGGTCCCGCATTGATTATCTTAACGCTCTCACCGTCATCCCCGGCTATTACTTCGGCGATACATCCGGGCTTTATTACACCGTCGAGAAGCGCTTCGGAGAAGGTATCTTCTACCATCGACTGAATGACTCTTCTCAGCGGTCTCGCGCCGTACTGAGGATCGTATCCTTTACGTGCGAGGATCTCTTTTGCTTCATCGGTAAGACGGATCTCGATACCGATATCCTGAACACGCTTGCCGACTGATGCCGTAAGAAGATCGACGATCTTGATCAGCGAATCCTTACCGAGCATCCTGAAGAAGATGATCTCATCGACACGGTTAACGAACTCCGGAGAGAAAGCCTTCTTGAGTTCTTCGAGAACGACCGATTTTGCCTCGTCATAACTCTTACCGCCGTAGAGTCTCTCGCGGCTCGCCTCATCCTTGTCATCCTTGTCTTCAAGATTGAATCCGATGCGTCTTCCCGCATCTCCCGTCAGCATCCTGGCACCGATATTCGATGTCATGATTATGATCGTATTCTTGAAGTCGACGACTCGTCCCTTTCCGTCCGTAAGTCTGCCGTCGTCGAGCACCTGAAGCATCGAATTGAAGATGTCGGGATGTGCCTTCTCTATCTCATCGAAAAGCACGACCGAATACGGATGACGACGCACCTTCTCGGTGAGCTGTCCGCCCTCTTCGTAACCTACATATCCCGGCGGAGATCCGATGAGCTTACTTACATCGTGTTTCTCCATATACTCCGACATATCGATCCTGACAAGTGCGCTCTCGTTGCCGAACATGACTTCCGCGAGTGCCTTGGCAAGTTCTGTCTTACCTACACCGGTCGTTCCGAGGAAGATGAATGTTCCCGACGGTTTTGTCGGATCCTTAAGACCGAGTCTCGATCTTCTGATCGCCTTCGCGATTGCCGTGACCGCCTCGTCCTGTCCGATAACTCTCTTCTTCAGTTCGTCCTCGAGACTCTTTAATCTCTCGGCATCAGACTCGGTGATCTTCGATACGGGAATGCCCGACCACTTCGCGAGTACGTCTGCAATATCGTCTACCGTGAGCACTCCCGTGAAACCGTCCTCATCAGGCTCAGACTTGCTGCTTATCGCATCGAGCTTCTCGTTGATCGTCTTCTCTTCGTCACGAAGTACTGCCGCCTTCTCGAACTCCATGTTATTGACCGCAGTCTGCTTCTCTTCGGCGATGACAGTGAGCCTGCTCTCGAGCTTATGCTTCTCATCGGAATCGGCAAAATTGATCCTCTTACGCGCAGCCGCCTCATCGACAAGGTCGATGGCTTTATCCGGGAGAAAACGATCGGAGATATATCTCGTCGACAGCAATACAGCCTGCTCGATAGCCTCATCGGATATCCTGATCTTGTGATGCTCTTCGTACCTCGGACGAAGTCCCTTAAGTATCTCGATCGCTTCCGGAACCGAAGGCTCGTTTACAAGGACCTTCTGGAAACGTCTCTCGAGCGCGGAATCCTTTTCGATATGCTTGCTGTACTCATCAAGAGTTGTCGCACCGATGACCTGCAGCTCATTCTTTGTAAGCATCGGCTTCATGATGTTCGCGGCATCGAGTGAGCCCTCGCCTCCGCCGGCGCCGATAAGAGTATGGATCTCATCGATGAAGAGGATGATGTTCGAATCTTCACACGCTTCAGTGAGTACGTTCTTGATCCTCTCTTCGAAGTCACCTCTGTACTTGGAACCGGCAACCATGGAACCCATATCGATCGAATAGACTGTCTTACCCTTCAGGATATCCGGCACATCGTCCGTCGCTATCTTGAGAGCCAGACCTTCGGCTATCGCCGTCTTACCGACACCGGGGTCACCTACGAGACAAGGATTATTCTTTGTGCGTCTTGCAAGGATCTGCATAACGCGGTTGATCTCTTCCTCACGTCCGATGACAGGATCGATCTTGCCGTCCTTTGCCATCTGTGTCAGGTTCTTGCCGTACTGATCGAGCGTCTTGCCCTTGCCTCTCTTTCCGCTCCTCGACGTACGGGGACGTGATGAAGCACGGTCACCCATCATCGGGAAGTCATCATTCTCCTCATCAAAAGGCATATCGTCTGAATGTCCGCCGCTTCCGAACCCCGAGACGGTATCCTCGAGTAACGCCTTTACATCCACATCAGCTCTGACGAGAAGATTGTAGGCAGTAAAACTCCTGTTATTGGCGATCCCGAACAGGAGATGCTCAGGCTTGATGACACCCTTGCTCCCCGACCTTCTGCTGGCATCTGCCGCATCAGCGAAAAGCCTCTTCGTCTCAAGTCTGAACGACCTTAATCCTTCTTCGATCTCATATTCCTTAGTAGGCTCTGACAATGTAGTCGGATCCGCACTCAGTATCTTACATACTGTCTCGAGATCCAGTCCGTTACGGTTCAGCGTATCGCACGCAGGACCGTCGACGGCAAGAAGCCCCGCCAGGATGAATTCCGTTGACATCATCTTTCCGCCCTGCGAATCGGCAAGGCGCTTGGCCATTATGATTACCTGTGTGGTATCTTCCGTTAACCTCATATCTCATCATCTCCCTTCAAGATCTTCCTTACACGTTCAGCGCGTCTTATCGCCTTCTGGGAAGCATTGTTCCCGCTCATCATCATCGTTCCGTAATCGCGTCTGGCATCATGCGTTATTCGATTGAGTCTGTACCAGTCGCGGTCTGTCTCATCATTCTCGATCCGCTCCAGTCCGAGCCTCAGCCACAACAGAAGACTCATAACCTCCGATGTCGTAAGTTTCCTCGCATAGCGGAGAAGTCCGTATGCGCGATAGTACTGATCCTCGACGATCAGTGATTTCTTCCTCACGATGTTGGACCGGCATTTCCTCTCAAGGAAGATGACTTCGTTTATCAGCCTGTTCGCCATCTCAAGCTGAGAAGCTTCCTCAACACCGAGGGTCGCCACATTATGTATGATATAGAGTCCTGCCTGATTAGTCTCTTCAGCGAAGATCGCCGGCTCTATCTTCCAGTCGTACTGAGCTATACGCTGCGACAGCATCTGATATGCCGCCTGCGTCTTCTCTATCCCCGGAAGCGCCACAAGGAAGACCAGTTGTAATCCTGTACCGAGAAGTCTCAGGTCAGACGTCAGGAAACCGAACTTCTCGGTGTAGGCGATGTCGATCTTCTTCTCGAGATCTACCGCAACCTTGTTCGACCTGTTGAAGACTTCCCGTATATTCGATCCTGCGAGTATGGTATCGATCTCGATATGTTCCGTCCTGTTGACAGTAACGCACGTGCTGTTCTCGGTATCTATCAGGAACGCCGACTCACCGCCGTCATTCAGGAACGCGTAAGTCGCATAATACTGATCGAAAAGATCCGCCTTAGACTTATCATCCAGCTCATCAAGCCTCACGAACTTCATGCCGCTGCCCTTGACTGCCTCTCTCACCGTGTCGATAACGTGCTCCCTGTCTGAAGACACCATCTTCTGCGGAAAGGGGATCCCCTTGATATTACGATAGATACATGCTCTCGAGTATAAAACGATATCGGTATCTTTCCCGCTCTTCTCATACCACATATCACTTGTCTCCTTTCCTGCTCTTAAGCTCATCTCTCAGCTTTGCCGCGAGCGCATAGTCCTCGCACTCGACCGCCAGCTTCATACCATCTTCCAGTGCCTTGTCGTCGAGCATTCCCAGATCTGCCTTGTTGAGCTTGGCGATGCGGTCTTCCCTGCTTGCCCCGGCCTTTGTATCAGAAGCCTTCTCCGTCTTCTTTGCGCTGACCTTCTCAGTCTTCTCCTCAGGCTTTTCCTCTGCCTTCTTCTTTGCAGTACGGCGTGTACTCGAAGTCTTCTCGGCAGCGTTAACCTCATCCTTGTTTCCTGCTACGGGATCCTCTTCCTCGTTCCCGGCCGTCTCGATCAGGATCTCTTCGCCGGGCGATCTTCCTCTGTACTCACTGTTGCCCTGACGCTTAAGTATGAACTTAAGGATCGTTTCATTAAACGTGTTATAGCAGTCAATACATCCGACCTTGCCGGTCGCCTCGATATCTCTCAGTGTCGAACCGCACTTGGAACAGGTGATCCTCGTATTCGCGAAATCGAGCCCGCCATTCATAAATCCGCCCGTCAGTTCGTCAAGGATCGGAAAAGCAGAATTAAACAGCAGCTGCTGATCCCGTGTCACCTCACGTGCACAATTCTCACACAACAACACTCCGTTGATCTTTATCAGCTTATTGCCCAGTAAGGCACCGCATTTCTCACATCTCATAATCTCTTCTCCTCTCCTCTCTTAATCCATCATCAATGCCAACATCGTATTCTTGAAGATGTCAGCCCTTACTACCGATCTGATATCACTGTCTATCTTGGCGAGCGCCCTGTCCGACACAGCTGCCATGACCGCTGTCGCCTCCCTGGAACTGATCGCCCCGCACGCTACCGTATTCGTAAGAAGCGTCCTCGCCTGCTCCTGTGTCAGAACGTTCTCGACCGACTTGATGACCGAACTTATATAATCGCCCCTGTTCATCGGCTGAACTCTCGTAATAGTGATCTGTCCGCCGCCGCCTCTTCTACTCTCGACCAGATAACCGTTTCCGGTCGAGAACCTGGTCGACAGCACATACGTAACCTGCGACGGAACACAATTCGCCTTCTCCGCGAGCACGCTCCTGCTGATCGTGGCACTCCCGTTATTCTCATCGAGCATGTCCTTTATCATCATCTCGATGATATCGACCAACCTTGCCATACGCCTCTCCTTTCCTGCTGTCTTGCTTATGCGCCTTTACCATCATCTGTCATTGTTTATGGTGATGATCTTGCTATTTGTTTTGACTTTGACTATCTTTGACTAAGTCTATTATCACCCTTGCGGCAATGGTTGTCAAGGGGCGTCCGTAATGACAGCAGTTATTTTTTAAGGATCGTAGCCGGAATCGTTACCGGAGGGCATGGAAAGAGTCTTAGTGAGGCATAATGCTCCGCTCGTCCCTCACTTCTCCTTATTAAACTTCTTGTGAATGTTGTTGATGTCTTCTGTCGTGCCGCCGCCGACATCGTCCGGGGCGCGGAATTCACCCTTTTCGACGAGGCGGAGGAAGGCATCGACTACGTCGGCCGTCAGCTGGGTGCCGCGGGCGTCTTTGATGATGGAGACGACGCGTTCGAAGTTCATGCGCTTGCGGTAGGGACGCTCGGAATACATTGCATCGAACGTATCGGCCACTGCGATGATCTGTGCGACGCGCGGGATCTCGTCACCCTTGAGACCGTTCGGGTAGCCCTTGCCGTCGGGACGCTCGTGATGCGCTCCGGCGCCGGTCGCAAGCTCGGGCATTATGCTGATGTCTTTGAGAGTGTCGTAGCCGAGTGAGGCGTGCGACTGGATGACGTGATATTCGTTGTCATCGAGCTTGCCGGGTTTGTTCAGGACCTCTGGCGGGATGCCGATCTTGCCTATGTCGTGCATGAGGGCAATGTTGTAGTACTTCTCGATCGTGTCCTCGTCATACCCGAGTTCGCGTGTAAGCATGGCCGTGAATTCGGCAACTCTGGTGGAGTGACCGTTGGTATATTTATCCTTCATATCGATTACT
>OMQY01000304.1 GCA_900313405.1 uncultured Eubacteriales bacterium | reverse complement strand
GACGAGCCCACCACAGGTCTTGACCCGCTGATGCGAGACAGTTTCCTCGAGATAATCAAAGAAGAGCACCAAAAGGGCAAGACGATCTTTATGAGCAGTCACATGTTTAATGAATTGGAGGCCACCTGCGACAAAGTCGCCATGATAAGCAACGGTCACATAATCGATATCGCGGATATCGAGCAGATCCGCAAGAGACCTGTCAAGGAATTTAAGATCGAATTCATGACGGAAGCAGATTATAAGCGCTTTAAGAACGGCAGATACAACATCACCCGTGATCAGGCTCAGTATAATCAGCTGACAGTCGGAGTAACCCGCGAGGAGCTGCCTCAGATGCTTAAGGATCTGACGGGCTTTGAGATCAAGTTCATATCTGAGGTCGTCTATGATCTGGAGCGTCATTTCAACGAGATAATCGCACAGCAGAAGGAGAGTAAGGAAAATGTTCAGTAAATCACTATTTAAGCAGTCATGCAAGGCTAACGGAATCATGTGGATCATCATAACCGGCGCCGTTTGCTTTATGCTTGCCAGCGTAATGCTGATCGCAGGTAACGGCAAGCTCAGTATGACGAGAGAAGCAATACACGGTACGGTCGTAGAGACAGAGGTTAAGGCCAAGATCGAGGATACTTCACTGTCTTATTACATAACAGCAAATGATGCGATGGAGTTTTTCGAGGAGAAATACACAAGCGCTTATCAGGAGAACTTAACTGAGCTTATGACGAGCGGCATGGCAGAGGACGAGGCAAAGGCGACTGCAAGTCAGGCTGCTTATGCTGCGGCTGCCGGAAGCCTTTCCGAGGAGTATGTGCCTGCCCTCCTGACCAAGCTCGGATACGAAGAGGATTCTGAAGAAGCTGACGCGATAAAGGGTGTTATCTTCGCGACTCTTAATCCGATGCAGGAAGACGGGAGCTATATGTTTGACGACTACTACCTGTCCATCGGAGAAGAAGCACCGAGATATGAGACAGTTCTCGCCACTCTTACGAGCGATCTTCATAATGATGTCCGAGAGAAATACGTTATGGATACAGCAGCAGAATTCCTGGCAGGACATTTTGTCTCGGAAGAGAACAATGCCAAGATGATGGAGGAATTATCCGGCTACGGAATAACGGATGAGCAGTATGCGGAATTCGGCTATACGGATTATGCCCATGTTAAAAATATAGCCGAATCAGCGATCGTTGAATACAGGAGCGAGCTCGAATACCGCCTGGATAATATGACGGCAGACGAGACTGAAGAAGGCATCAAAGAAGAACTGGCCGCGACCATACCTCAAAGCCTGCTCTCCCAGCTTCCCGAAGAAGTAAGCGACGCGATCGACGAGATCGGTCAGATGGATCTTTACGGTATTCTCGTAGGCTCCATCTTCTTCAAGATGGCAGGTCTTCTTCTTCCTATCATCTACATGATCATGGCCTCGAATGCTCTTATCTCCGGACAGGTCGATTCCGGATCCATGGCCTACATTCTCTCTACTTCCACTAAACGCAGGACTATCGCCTTTACTCAGGCAGTATATCTGGCAGGCTCCCTCCTTGTTATGTTTATTCTGACAACAATAACAAGTGTGATCTGCTTTAATATCGCCGATGTTAATACCGATCTGGACATCCCGAAGCTGCTCTTTATCAACCTTGATGCTTTCCTCGTTATGTTCGCCATGAGCGGTATCTCTTTCCTGGCTTCCTGCTTCTTCAATCGAAGCAAGAACGCGATGGCTGTCGGAGGAGGTCTCAATATGTTCTTCCTTGTGGCCACCATGCTGGGTCTCTTCGGGTCGCCTGTGCTTCCGTCCATCATTCGTATGAACGATCTTAATACTTTCAACTATGTATCGATCATATCACTGTTTGATGTAGTGGATATCCTTAACGGCGGAACGGACTTCATATATAAGATGTTCATCCTCGTCGCAGTAGGCCTGATCTGTTACATCACAGGCAGCGAGTACTTTACCCGCAAGGATCTGCCGCTGTAAAGTAAACACGGATCTATAAGAGCAACACCTGTCTTCGGGCAGGTGTTGTTTTTTTCGATAAAAAAACAAATATCTTCGAATAAATCGACTGCCTCGTGTGTCTAATAGACAGATACAATAGACAACTGCGAGGAGGATAATAGTAATGAAAAATGCTATCGGACAACACACACGCCTTAAGACATCATCCGTCTTTTTTGTTGTCGTTGTGATGGTGCTGACTATGTTCGCATGGGGG
>OMQY01000305.1 GCA_900313405.1 uncultured Eubacteriales bacterium | reverse complement strand
CCGGCAACTGCACGATACTTGCCCATCATATGAGAAGTGCCGGAAGTATGTTTAACAGACTCGATGAGGTAGAGATCGGAGATCTGGTTAAGATCACGGTCCAGGGCGGACATGAACTTATATACACCGTAGATCAGATAAAGATCATCGAGGCGTCGGAACTGCTTGACTATGTTAACGGAGACATAACGGACACTAAGCAGCTTACGCTTATAACCTGTACGTATGATGATACAGGCAGGAAACTGAGACTCCTTGTAATAGGACACATTATCGAGGATTGATATGATTACTTTTCCCGGAACGGCGGCTGCCGTCATAACACGTAAAGCACTCAGATTGATGGGGAAGGGAGCTACCACGTTGCCCGGCAAACTGGCGATCAGGATCTCGCCCTCAGTGATCAGAGAGAAAAGCCGCGGTAAACACATAATCACCATAACCGGAACCAACGGTAAGACTACGACGTCGCATATGATCTCCGAGATGCTCAACTATCTCGGTTATGACGTCATCAATAACATATCCGGAGCGAATCTGGCTTCAGGTATAGCTACGACACTTATCTGCGGTAAGGATGAGATGATGAAGGCAGAGGGACAGTCAAAGGGTACGATCTACGTCCTTGAGACAGACGAAGCGGCATATGCCAAGATAGCCGGAGACCTTCAGCCGGACGTAAGTGTTATCACAAACCTTTTCAGGGATCAGCTTGACCGTTACGGAGAACTGACTCATACGAGAGACTGTATCGCTGACGGTCTTGCCAAGACTTCTGCAACGGCGGTCATCAACAGCGATGATTCACTTGTGGCGTCTCTGGGTAAGGGAAGGGAAGATAAGACGGTCTACTATGGTATGGGCAAGGAGGATATGCTGAGAAACAATACTTTGTATCCTCCTAAGAAGGGCATACTGCCTGCATCGCCTGACGCCGTCTATTGTCCCGATTGCCATGTCAGATACGAATACAGATCAAGGAGCTTCGGGCATCTCGGAGACTTCAGATGTCCTTCTTGCGGTTTTGTCAGTCCGGCAAGCAGGTTCGAGGTAAGATACGATCTCGGCAGGAGTCCGTCCGATGAGGATTATCCGTTCGGGATCAGTGATTCCGTGACAGGTGAGACTTCCGATATGAAGCTCAGGATACCCGGAAGTCATAATCTGTATAACACATGTGCCGCGGTATCGGCGGTAACGGTGATGCTCGAGAGGCTCGGGACAGACAGCAAGACCGCTTTCGAGCAGGCAACTGATGCTGCAGGTCATGTCAAGGCGGCATTCGGAAGGATGGAGAAGATAGATGTCGGAGGCAAGAAACTCTGTATCCTCCTGGTCAAGAATCCCGTTGGATTTGACAGGTCGCTGTCATTTGTCGGAGAGGCAGAGGATGCGGCAGGTCTCATGCTCCTCCTTAACAGTAATACGGCTGACGGCAAGGATGTATCGTGGATATGGGATGTCGATCTGGAGAGTAAGGCCGATTCGCTTCCCGGGTATATAAGTGTCAGCGGAGACAGATGGGGAGATATGCTCCTGCGTATAGAATATGCAGGACTTGTTTCAGCGGACAGCGGTGATATGAGCAGGGCGATGGAGATACTGAAGGCGGCACTTGATCAGTGTCCTGAAGGCAAATGCCTCTATGTCATGCCGAACTATACGGCCATGCTCTCGCTTCGGGCTGATCTTGTCAGAGAATACGGATTAAAGGAGTTCTGGAAATGAGCGAAAAGTACAAGCTTACGATCGGACATTTCTATCCTGATCTTCTCAATCTGTACGGAGATCGCGGAAATGTCCTGGCACTTTACAGAAGGGCACATCTTCGCGGGATAGATGTGTCGATCAGGGCGATATCGGTCGGAGATGACCTCGATCCGGATGAGATAGATATTGCTTTCATCGGAGGCGGACAGGACAGCGAGCAGAATATAATGAGTGATGACCTGGTCAATGTCAAAGGACCGGTCATCAAAGACATGATCGAGGACGGAAAGGTCTTTCTCTGCATATGCGGCGGATATCAGATGCTCGGAAAATATTATAAGGAACACACCGGTAATGTGGTCGAGTGCCTGGGTGCATTGCCACACTACACCGAAGCCAGGAGCGAGAGGTTCATCAACGATACAGTCTACCTGTTTACGACAGATGACGGCAGGGAGGTCAAGGTCGCCGGATTCGAGAATCACAGCGGCAGGACATATCTCGGAGAAGGCGAGAAGCCTTTTATGAAGGTCGTTACCGGTCACGGTAATAACGGCGAGGACGGCTATGAGGGGGCAGTATATAAGAACACTTTCTGCACTTATTCTCACGGAAGTCTCCTTCCGAAGAATCCGGTGATAACCGATATGCTCATAGAGAGGGCAATGAAGAAAAGATACGGGGAAGAGTATGTTCTTCCGCAGCTGGAGAGCACGACTGAAGATATGGCGAGGGAAGCGGTGCTCGAGTATATTGCGCACGGTAAAGAAAAAGCCCCGTGATCATAATTGTTTTTTGCTTCTTTATACTTTATAATGCAACCGTTGAAAATCAGAGGAGGTGCAATACATGGTTAAGGCTATCGTAGGTGCAAACTGGGGAGATGAAGGTAAGGGTAAGATCACGGATCTGCTTGCCAATGAGTCCGATATCGTAATCCGTTTCCAGGGAGGAGCGAATGCGGGACATACGATCATCAATGAGCACGGAAGATTTGCGCTTCATCTGATGCCGTCGGGTGTTTGCCATGAGAATATCGTCAATATCATCGGTAACGGTGTGGCACTCGATGTTAAGAAGTTCATCAAAGAATATAACGAGATATGCGAGAGAGGCCTTAAGCCTCATATCCTCGTATCTGACAGAGCTCAGATCGTAATGCCTTATCATGTTCTTTTCGATCAGTATGAGGAGGAAAGACTCGGAGGTAAGGCTTTCGGATCAACTAAGTCAGGTATCGCTCCGTTCTATTCCGATAAGTATGCAAAGATCGGTTTCCAGGTATGTGAGCTCTTCGATAAGGAAGCTCTGAAGGAGAAGATCGACAGAGTACTCGAGATCAAGAATGCTCTGATCGTTAATCTGTATCACAAGGAAGCTATCGATCCGGATGCGCTCTTCGAGGAAGTAGCCGGATATGCCGATATTATCAAGCCTTTCGTTGCTGATACGAATGCATTCATACACGAGGCTCTTAAGAAGGGCGGCAAGATCCTTCTCGAGGGTCAGCTCGGTTCCATGAAGGATCCCGATCACGGTATCTATCCCATGGTTACTTCTTCTTCGACTCTTGCCGGTTACGGCGCTGTCGGAGCAGGTATCCCTCCTTATGAGATCAAGGATATCATCGCAGTTACAAAGGCATATTCCTCTGCTGTCGGAGCAGGTGCCTTCGTCAGTGAGATCCTTGACGAGGCTGAGGCTACAGAGCTTCGTAACAGAGGCGGAGACAAGGGTGAGTACGGTGCTACAACGGGCCGTCCGAGAAGAGTAGGCTGGTTCGATGCCGTTGCTACAAGATACGGCTGCCGTGTTCAGGGTGCGACAGAGGTCGCTCTCACGGCGATCGACTGTCTCGGATATCTTGATGAGATCCCGGTATGTATCGGATATGAGATCGACGGTGAGGTTACTAAGGACTTCCCTAATCCCACGTTGCTCGATAAGGCTAAGCCGGTCTTCACGAAGCTTGCCGGTTGGAAGTGCGACATCAGAGGTATCACTGAATTCCATAAGCTTCCGATCGAGGCCAGAGAGTACGTACAGTTCATCGAGAATGAGATCGGCGTACACATCTCCATCGTGTCCACAGGACCGAAGAGAGAAGAGATAATCCACAGATGATCAAAGGGCTCCGCGCGAGCCCTTTTAACTTTGTATAGTAAAAGGAGAAACAAATGGATCGAGAGATGATTCTGGTACTTGACTTCGGAGGTCAGTACAACCAGCTGATCGCCAGAAGGGTCAGAGAACTGAATGTGTATTGTGAGGTACATCCTTACAATATGCCCATCGAAAAGATAAAGGAGATGAACCCCAAGGGCATCATCTTCACGGGCGGTCCGAGTACCGTTACCGATGAGGATGCGCCGAAGTGCGACAAGGAGCTTTTCGAGCTCGGGATCCCTGTTCTCGGCATCTGTTACGGTGCACAGCTCATGAACTATATGCTGGGCGGCAAAGTCGCCAAGGCTCCTGTAAGAGAGTATGGTCACACCGATGTTGAAGTTAACAGCAACACTACTCTCTTCAGACATGTGTCGGAGAAGACGGTCTGCTGGATGAGTCACACGATCTATATCGCGGAAGCGGCTCCCGGATTTGAAGTAACGGCCAAGACGAGCGTATGCCCCGTCGCGGCAGCTCAGAACGAGGAGAAGAAGCTCTACTGCGTTCAGTTCCACCCCGAGGTCTCCCACACGGTAGAAGGCAACAAGATGCTCGAGAACTTCCTGAAGCGTGCATGCAAGTGCAGCTGCGACTGGAAGATGGATTCTTTTGTCGAGACCTCCATCCGTGAGATCCGCGAGAAGGTCGGAAACGGCAAGGTCCTTTGTGCTCTGTCAGGCGGTGTCGATTCGTCCGTCGCTGCCGTCCTCCTGTCTAAGGCGGTCGGCAAGCAGCTCACATGCGTCTTCGTAGATCACGGTCTCCTTCGTAAGAACGAGGGTGATGAGGTCGAAGCAGTATTCGGTCCTGAGGGTAACTACGATCTGAACTTCATCAGGGTTAATGCCCAGCAGCGTTTCTACGATAAGCTCGCCGGAGTCGAAGAACCCGAGAGGAAGAGGAAGATCATCGGCGAAGAGTTCATAAGAGTCTTCGAGGAGGAAGCAAAGAAGATCGGTGCGGTCGATTTCCTCGTGCAGGGAACGATCTATCCCGACGTTATCGAATCCGGTCTCGGCAAGAGCGCTGTTATCAAGTCTCACCACAATGTCGGAGGACTTCCTGACTGCGTTGATTTCAAGGAGATCATCGAGCCTCTGCGCCTTCTGTTTAAGGATGAGGTCCGTAAGGCCGGCCTCGAGCTGGGTATCCCTGAGCACCTCGTTTTCCGTCAGCCGTTCCCGGGTCCGGGACTGGCTATCCGTATCATAGGTGAAGTTACGGCCGAGAAGGTAAAGCTCGTTCAGGACGCCGACCACATCTTCCGTCAGGAGATGGCACGCGCCGGATTCGACCGCAGTGCAAATCAGTATTTCGCCGCGCTCACGAACATGAGATCCGTCGGATGCATGGGTGATGAGAGAACATACGATTACGCATGTGTCCTTCGTGCGGTCACGACCACAGACTTCATGACTGCCGAGTTCGCCGAGCTCCCATGGTCCCTGATAGGACGCGTGTCCTCGAGGATCGTAAACGAGGTCAAAGGCATCAACCGGGTCATGTATGACTGCACCGGGAAACCGCCCGCGACGATAGAACTCGAATAGTATAAAAACCCGTGGAAGCCCCTATTTATGGGGCTTCTGTTATTTTATGTTCCCAAAATGTTCCCAAGATTCAGT
>OMQY01000307.1 GCA_900313405.1 uncultured Eubacteriales bacterium | reverse complement strand
GCTGTTGAAGAAGAACGACAGGATAGAGCATATCCTCACAGCCCACGAGCAGGGTGCAGCGCATGCAGCTGACGGTTATGCAAGGGCAACAGGTGAAGTCGGAGTCGTACTTGCCACATCCGGTCCCGGTGCAACTAACCTTGTAACCGGTATAGCCACGGCACACCTTGATTCTGTACCGCTTCTGGCTATCACGGGCAATGTTGCGACAAATATGATCGGAACAGACGCCTTCCAGGAGATCGACATAACCGGTGTGACTCTTCCTATTACAAAGCATAATTTCCTGGTTCAGGATATCAATGATCTGGCTGACACGATAAGGGAAGCGATAAGGATCGCTAAGTCAGGCCGTCCCGGTCCTGTCCTTGTTGATATTCCGAAGGATATCCAGAATCAGTTCTGTGAATTTGAGCTTCAGTCCCCCGTTACGCGCAAAGAGGGTAAAGAAGCTGATGACAAAGACGTTGAAGAAGCGGCACAGATGATCGCAGATGCCGGAAGACCGATAATCTATTTCGGCGGCGGTGCTGTAAGAGCCGGTGCAGGTGACCTTATAATGGAACTTGCCGACAAGATCGATGCGGTAATCTCCTGTTCCATGATGGGTCTGTCCGAGCTTCCCACAGATCTTGAGCGTTTTCTCGGAATGCAGGGTATGCACGGACATTATGCTTCATCCAAGGCCATGGCCAAGTCCGATCTCATCATCGGTGTCGGCGTAAGGTTCTCTGATCGTGCGACAGGTAATATCGACCGTTTCTCGGCCGGTGCCCGTAAGATACAGATCGACGTTGATCAGGCTGAGCTCGGCAAGAATATCGATATAGACCTCGGAGCTGCATGCGATATCCGTGATTTCTTAAGAAAACTCATCGACAAGGTAGAGCCTAAGCGTAATCCCAACTGGATGGCTAAGATCGAGAAGCTCAGGGTACAGGAAGCTGAGCAGGAGATCCCTGAATTCCTTCCCGAGAAGGCGATCAAAGCAGTAAGCAATATGATCACGACAGACACGGAGATCGTTACCGATGTAGGACAGCACCAGATGTGGGTTGCCCAGTACTTTGAGTTCAAGAAGAAGAGGACGTGGATATCTTCCGGCGGACTCGGAACGATGGGATTCGGCATGGGTGCCGCGATCGGTGCAAGTTACGGCAGCGGCAACAGATCAGTTCTGTTCACGGGAGACGGCTCGTTCGGCATGAACCTGACGGAACTCGCTACAGCGGTTACCTATAATGTTCCGCTCACGATAATCGTATTCAATAACGGCGTTCTCGGAATGGTACGCCAGTTCCAGACGCTGTTCTACGACAGGAACTATTCGAACACGACACTGAATCGTAAGACCGACTTCGTTAAGCTCGCCGAGGCATTCGGTGCCAAGGGCTTTAAGGCAGAGTCGATCGAGGAGTTCAAGGAAGTTTTCGAGAAGGCATATAACACTGAGGGGCCCGCACTCATAGATCTTACGATCGACAAGGATGCAGTGGTCCTGCCTATGATGAAGCCCGGAGGAACTTTCGATAAGCTGATTCTCGGAGAGGAGGACTGATAGCATGACCAGAAGTAATTTTGTAATAGCTGTTTATGTTGAGAATAAATACGGTGTCCTGACGAGAGTCACGAGCATGTTCACGAGGCGAGGCTTCAATATCGACTCGCTGACAGTGGGGGCAACCGAGAATCCTGACTATTCGAGGATCACTATCTCTCTGTCGGGAACAAATTCTGAGAGGATGCAACTACTAAGCCAGCTCAAAAAGCTGTATAATGTCAAGAAGGTCGAGGTTATCTCTGCCGAGTCCGGCATCAAGCGCGAGCTCCTCCTGATCAAGATCAGGACTACGCCCGAGACAAGATCGGAGATCAGAAGCGTAACGGAGATCTTCAGAGCGAAGATAATCGATTACTCCTCTGAGGCAATGTGCATCGAGATCACGGGTGATACCAACAAGGTAGATGCATTTATCGATAACATGAAGCCCTTCGGCATAATCGAGATGTGCCGAACAGGTATCGTGGCTCTTGAGCGCGGACCTGAGAGTATGCTCGAGAAATAAGCTCATTATGCCGCATCTGTCTTTTCTTGGATCAGTTGCGGCAGGGGAATAACAAAGATATATTTTTTGGAGGTATATAAAAATGGAAAACAGGATCTTCTATGAGAAGGATTGCGATCTTTCCAAGCTTGACGGAAAGACAGTTGCCATCATCGGCTACGGTTCACAGGGACACGCTCACGCGCTGAACCTCAAGGACTCCGGCGTTAATGTTGTCGTAGGTCTCTATGAGGGCTCCAAGAGCAAGGTTAAGGCAGAGAGCCAGGGCCTCACGGTTATGTCTGTTGAGGAGGCTACTAAGGCTGGTGACATCATCATGATCCTCATCCCCGATGAGAAGCAGGCAAAGCTCTATAAGGAGTCCATCGAGCCCAATCTCACAGCAGGTAAGACGATCGCTTTCGCACACGGTTTCAACATCCACTTCGGTTGTATCGTTCCTTCTTCCGACGTCAACGTTATCATGGTAGCACCTAAGGCTCCCGGTCATACAGTACGTTCCGAGTATCAGGCCGGTAAGGGTACTCCTTGCCTTATCGCTGTTGAGC
>OMQY01000308.1 GCA_900313405.1 uncultured Eubacteriales bacterium | reverse complement strand
TCTGAGTCCAATCTGCGCGCCGAACTGTTGCGCGTGGCTTCTCTGGGAGCGCCTGACACCTGGTTTATGCTCTACTGGTCCGCGACCCGCGCCACGGCTCCGCGCCGCCATGCGTTCCCGGCAGATGTTCCGTCCAATCTGATCATCACGTTGACCGAGCAGAGCGGCCTTCGCGACTTCTCGACTCAGATGAGCGTCGTGACATTCGAGGACAAACGCTTCGAATACTGCGACATCAAGACGCTGAACCTGATCCCCAGCTGCCTCGCGGCCCAGGCCGCTGCCGAAGCCGGCTGCGACGAGACTATCTTCCACCGCGGCGACATCGTCACTGAAGGCAGCCACAGCAATGTCTCGATCATAAAGTCCGGAACCTTCATCACTGCGCCCGCTGACAGCTGGATCCTGCCCGGCATCGCGCGTAAAAACCTTATCGCCGCCGCACGTGCTGCCGGAATCCCGGTCGCCGAGCGCCACTACACGCTCGCCGAGCTCCTTGACGCCGACGAGATCATCATGTCATCCTCGAGCGCCCAGCTCTCGCCGGTCACCTCTGTCGATGGCCGCCCGGTCGGCGGTGGCGCGCCTGAAGTGCTTGATGCGATCGCAGCTAAGCTTGCAGCTCATATCAACTCGCAGTTCGGCTTCGAGGCCGTCCGCTAAGGAAAACATACCAAAGTTGTAAAAAACGAAGTTTTAGTATAAAAGCCCGCCACACAAACGTTTGTAACATTGTTACACGGCGGGCGCGGCGCATTCTGAGCGTGTCATGAGCGTATTCAGAGTGCACACAGACTTTTCAACTCGAGGATCACACTACTTCCGCGTACTCGCTCTCCTTGAAGCCGACCAGGACTTTGTCGTCGCAGATCAGGAGCGGGCGCTTCACGAGCATGCCGTCGGATGCGAGGAGGGCGAACTGCTCGTCTTCGCTCATCAAGGGCAGGCGGTCTTTGAGACCGAGCGACTTGTACTGCAGACCGCTGGTGTTGAAGAAACGCTTGAGAGGGAGGCCGCTCAGGCGGTGCCAGGCGCGTAGCTCGGCTTCGGTCGGGCGGTCGAGCTTGATGTCGCGGAATTCGTAAGCGACGCCGGCGTCGTCGAGGTAGCGGCGCGCCTTCTGGCAGGTCGTGCATTTGGGATAGCAGATGAATTGCATGGTGGTGGTCCTCCGGTTATTGTTTTCGATTAAAGAACTCGCATCCGCGAGCTTTGAGCCTCAAGCCTGAGGGCCTTTGTACTCGAAACAGAGCATCGTCAGGTCGTCAAACTGCTCGGCGAAGCCGACATAGTCGTCGACGGATTGGCGGATGTTGGCAAGAAGTTGCTTGGGCGAGGCGTTCGGGTCTTCGTTCAGGGCTTCGACCATGCGGGCGGTGCCGTAGAGGCTGTTGTTGATGTCGGTCGCTTCGGGGACGCCGTCGGTGTAGAGGAAGATCTTGTCGCCCGGGAAGAGGTCGATCGTGCTTTCTTTATATTCGATGCCGTCGAGGCCGCCGACTACGAGGTCGTGGCGGCCCTTGAGGAGCTTGAATCCGTTGTTGCCGTGCTTGATGGCGGGGTACTCGTGACCGCCGTTGGCATATGTGAGCTTGCCGGTGGAGATCTCGAGGATTCCGAGCCAGACGGTGACGAACATCTCTTCGGGGTTGTTCGAGCAGATGGCCGTGTTGGTCTTGGTCAGGATCTCGCCCGCGGAGACGCCGAGCATCGCACAGCTCTGGATGATGATCTTGGAGGCCATCATGAAGAGAGCGGCGGGGACGCCTTTGCCGGAGACGTCGGCCATAACGAGGCAGAGGTGATCGTCGTCGATCAGGAAGTAGTCGTAGAAGTCGCCGCCGACTTCCTTGGCGGCGTCCATGCTGGCGTAGAGGTCGAATTCACGGCGATCCGGGAAGGCCGGGAAGATGTGAGGCATCATGGCCTGCTGGATGGTGTTCGCGGTGTCAAGCTCGACCTTGGTGGCCGCGAGCTTCTTGCTGCGCTCGTTGAAGATGAAACAGTACATCAGGATTAGCGCGAGCAGGACCGAGCCGTACTGGGTGGCGTAGCCGTGTGCGCCCTTGGAGATGGCGTAGTGGAAGATCGGGATGACGATGAACGAGAACGTTGACAGCTTCTGTTTCTGCGTCACATCGCTCCTGACCGTGAGGATTATCGTGATGGGTGCGACGATCATCATATAGATATCAACGAGTGAATAGAGATCGAGCTTCTCGACCAGACCCTCATCGTTCAGGTCAAAGCAGATCGGATGGAAGTGGTTGAAGATGATAAGACCCACCATCGGCACCAGAAGAGTAACGATCGCGCGGTCGAGCCATTTGGCGAGCTTGCCCTTGAAGTCGAGCGAATTACGCGCATATTTGTAGAAGCAGAGCACGAGTATAAAATCGAGTATCTTGGTCAAGCCGTTCAGGGCCATCAGAAGTTCACGGTGACCGCCCTCGTCCCAGGCAAACCAGGAGATGATGTTGTTGTGGAACGACAGGCTCGTCACAAAGATGAGTGCCAGGAACCACAGCGTCGCGCGGGCACCCTCATCGTCCTTCTCGCCCATGCAGCCGATACAGAGTATGGCGCACGCGAACGTCCCGAAAATATCCACCCCCGCATTATAGAGCGCCTTCGGAGCAATATCGTCGTTGGTAATCATCCTCATCACAAGAAAATACGTCGCGATCGCGATCACAAAAAGGACCGACAGAACTACCCATTGATTCACCCTGAGCCTACGGTTATTGATCACTATACTCATATGCCCCATCCTCCTCGAAAACACTCTCTATTATACTACACGCCCCGCCTGCAGTTCAGCCGTTTATGTAGTAAAATATACATATGAGACACAAGATCACGGTTTATGAGCAGGTCGAGAAGCGGGGGCTTTTCGGCCGGAAAAAGACAGTCACAGTCGCCCGCAAGGTCTACGTCGACGGCAAGACCTACCGCCGCATGAGACGCGAGGACATCCGCAAGACGCGCGAAGAAGAGGAGCGCGCCCGCGAGCGCTATTGGGACAGGGAAGAGGAGTATGACATCCTCGACGGAGAGGAGTAACACATGGCACAAAGATCTGCACCTAAGATCCGTCTTCTGACGCTCGAAGAGATCCACACCGTCTATCACGTCTACATGATCGATGACTTTGGCGAGATGGAACTCAAGCCGTTCGGCCGGATCGAGGCTGACTTCGCCGCCGGCAAGTACGAGGGCTACGGCCTCTTCGAGGGCAAGATGATCATCGCCTACGCTCTGTTCGTCATCACTGACACCGGCGTCGCCCTCCTTGACTATCTCGGCGTCAGGGAAGACCTGCGCGATCAGGGCTACGGCACGAAGACGCTTCAAATGCTCGAGCCTGAACTTACCAAGTACGACATGATGATCGTCGAGGTTGAGAATCCCGCTTACGCCACGGACGAAGAGGACAGGACCGAGAAGGAGAGACGAATAGCGTTCTACACGAAAAACGGGTTCGTCCCGACGGGAGTTGATGTTCAGCTCTTCACGGTCGAGTACAGCATCCTCGAATTCGTCGGTACGACGCGTAAGCCGCACGATCCCGATTCCGTAAGGGCCGCCTACCGTGAACTCTACATGCGAATGGTTGGCGATGAGCTGTATAAGAAGTTCATCGAGATCCGGTAACAGCCGGGCGGGGTGCCCGTTTCCCTTTTACTGGATCTCCGCGTAGATAATGTCGATAACCTTCTTGAGTATGTCAGGCGGAACCTGTTCCAACACGCGATGTCCCCTCTTGTTGATATCGAGCGATCTGATCTGCTCGCAGAGGATCGACCCCCGTGTCTTGGTGCGCGAGTCGAGTACGACATGAAGCGGAAAACCGTTTACCGTGCTCGTAACAGGGCAGAGAAGGACCACGTTACAGTGCTCGTTAAAAGTATCATTGCTGACAACGAGTGCGGGGCGCTTGCCGGCCTGTTCGTGCCCGACGTTCGGATCAAGATCTATCAGTACTATGTCACCTTGTCTTGCCATATGTCACCTCACCAGATCTCACCGCCGACATCTTCGCCCCACGAGAATTCGTCGGGTCTGTAGTCTCCCTGATATTCGGCGAAAAGCCTGTCGATAAGCTTATCCGACGCCTTCCTGAGCGTGAGGGTGCGACTGTCAGCCACCTCGATCAGGATGCTGTCGCCAACTTGAATATCAAGTCTCATTAGATAATCCTTGGGGATCCTGATCCCCTGGCTGTTTCCCCACTTCTGGACGGTCGTGACCATATGCTCACCTCCGATGTATATACAATGTATAAACATTATAGAGCCGGGGCGGTGGTATGTCAACCTAAAGAGCGCATTTTCGACCATGCCCGTGTTACAATTAGAGCAGATCAAAAGTAAAGGGAGGAATCCTCATGGCAATCGAATTCGACGCTAAGAACACAGTAATCACCCCCGAGGCCGTTCTGATCATCGGCACCTACGACGAGAACGGCGTCCCGAACGCAATGAACGCCGCCTGGGGCACACAGACAGACTTCTCCGAGATCACGATCTCGTTATCCCAGCACAAAACGACCGATAATATCGAGAAGACCGGCGCTTTCACCGTCGCTTTCGGCACAGTGGACACGGTCACCATCAGTGATTATTTCGGCGTCGAGACCGGCCGCAAGATCAACAAGATCGCCAAGGCCGGCTGCCATGTCCGTAAGAGCGCACACGTCAACGCCCCGATCATCGAGGAGTACCCTCTGACGCTCGAGTGCGTCTGCAAGTCCTGGAACGCCGACACCGGCATCCTCGTCGGTGAGATCGTCGCCCAGCAGGCCGACGAGTCCGTCATCACCGACGGCAAGATCGACCTCGATAAGCTCAAGCCCATCATCTACGACTCCTCCATCCACGCCTACCGCTCAGTCGGCCCGGTCATCGCGACCGCCTTCAGCGAAGGCTTCAAGATCAAAAAGGCAGTGGAGAAGTGGGACAACTGAGTCACGCCGATCTTTGATAACCCGTAGACACCGGCCCGGCGCGGCCGGTGTTTTCTTTTCGAGGCGCCCGCACCCGCCCCACGCCCGCCATTTGTTCAATATAGCGACGGCGCACGAGCAAAAGAGCGCCAACATTGTCAGATTTTGTATAGCCTTATTAATGCGCTTTATGCTAATATTATTGGCAATCAAATTAATAATAAAGGGGAGTAACGTTATGGCAATGATCTTTGAGCAGGAATCACGTACGTTCAGCGAGTACCTTCTGGTACCGAATCTCACCACAGAGAAGAATACGCCCGATCAGGTGGACCTGTCGGCACCGGTATGTAAGTACAGGAAGGGGCAGGAAGAGTCGAAGCTCAAGATCAATATCCCCATGGTGTCTGCGGTAATGCAGGCGGTATCGGATGACGGAATGGCGATCGCGCTGGCAAGATGCGGCGGTATGTCTTTCGTCTTCCAGTCACAGTCGATCGAGTCTCAGTGCGACATGATCCGTAAGGTCAAGAAGTACAAGGCAGGCATCGTTGAGTCTGATTCCAATGTTTCCCCCGAGGATACGCTCGAGGATATCTTAAGGCTCAGGGAAGAGAAGGGCCACGGCACGGCGGCCGTTACTGAGGACGGCACGGCTGAGGGCAAGCTCGTCGGTCTCGTTACTACAAGAGATTACCGTGTGAGCCGTATGGATCTCTCCACAAAGGTAAAGGAGTTCATGACTCCTATCGAGAAGCTCGTTACTGCTCCCGAGGGTACGACTCTCAAGGTTGCCAATGACATTATCTGGGATAACAAGATCAACCAGCTCCCCATCGTTGATAAGGAAGGCAGACTCGTAGGTCTTGTCTTCCGTAAGGACTATGAATTCCACAAGGCTAACCCGAACGAGCTCCTCGACAAGGAGAAGAAGCTCATCGTCGGTGCCGGCATCAACACAAG
>OMQY01000310.1 GCA_900313405.1 uncultured Eubacteriales bacterium | reverse complement strand
CATGACCCGCCTCGAGCACCGTATCGTCGACTCACTGTCTTTTAAGGATACCACGGTCTATCATGATGCAGGCGGATCGTATGCGCTTCTCTGTTACGACAATAATGCCGCCGGATCCATCGTCGGATCGATCAAGACTCAGCTCGACCGTGACTGGGAGATAGGTTCTGCGAACATCCGGTTCGGTGCCCGTATCAGCAGTGCCACTTTCCCGGGCGAACTCGATTCATCCGACATGGTCGAAGTTATGCTCGATACGCCGATCGAAGTTAATGCGACCAACAGGCACACCGTCGAAGTCGTTCCGTACGGCGATTTTGCCCGTCGTGTCGATGTTGACAGAGCCCTGAAGCGCGCTCTGGAGAAAAGGTCTTTCGAGGTCTATTACCAGCCGATCTTCGACCTTATGGACAACAGGATCCATGCTGCGGAAGCACTGCTCCGACTCCATGACGAGGAGTTAGGCGACATAAGTCCGGAGGAGTTTGTTCCCATCGCGGAGAAGCACGGATACATTATCGAGATGGGCAATATCGTCTTAGAGCAGGTCTTCAGGTTCTATAAGGAGCGCAGACTTGACGAACTGGGTGTCGACTTCATCGATATCAACCTCTCGGCCATACAGTGCATGAATGACGATTTTGTTCCGAACTTCAAGCGGATCGCCAAAGAGACCGGGATCGATCTGTGCCACGTTACTCTTGAGATCACGGAGACCACGCTTGTCCATAACCGTGACATCATGCAGAGGCTGATCGCCGAACTGTCTCAGGAAGGCGTGCGCTTCTCGCTCGACGACTTCGGCACGGGTTATTCGAATTATTCATATATCCTGGACTACCGTTTCAACCTCATAAAGATAGACAAATCGCTCCTCTGGAGTGCCGATCTTGCCGATAACGGTGACCGCATGTTCTCCGGCATGATAAAGATGTTTCAGTCGATGAATGTCAGGACGCTCGTCGAAGGCGTCGAGAACGACAGCCAGAAAGTCCTCGCTGAGAAGAGCGGCTGTAATTACATGCAGGGCTTCTATTATTCCGGTGCCAAGAGAGCAGACAGATTTATAGAATACGTTCGGGATTTCAACAGTTAGTTCGGATATCTGATATAAATCCCCGAGTGTTTTGTGGTGTTATTATTGCAGGAGGTGGCCTATGAAATATCACGCTTTAAGAACTAATGAGATCACGGAACTCGAGAAAAAGAATTCGGATACGATCAGATCGATAGCCGCCGAGTGCGCTGTCGTACTTGAGAACGACGGGACACTTCCCATTACGGCTCCGGGCAAGATCGCTCTCTACGGATCAGGCGCACGTCACATGGTCAAGGGCGGAACAGGCTCCGGAGATGTCAACTCGCGCTATGTCGTTAATATAGAGGACGGCCTTAAGCAGGCAGGCTTCACGATCACAACGGAAGAATGGCTCGACCGCTACGACGAGATCCATGCAAGATTCACGTCAGACTATCTGAACATGGTTGAGTCCGAGGCAGAGCAGAAAGGCATCAATGTGATAATGATCATGTTCGAAAAGCCTATCGGGCTGCCGCCTTTGCCTTCTGTCACAGAGTCGCTCGAGAATGATGATGCAGACACTGCGATCTACGTAATATCCCGTGATTCAGGAGAAGGCCGCGACCGTGATTATGCACGCGGAGACTATCTCCTGAAGGAGGATGAACTCGATGCGATAAAGGCCGTCGCTTCCCACTATAAGCACACGGTCATCCTGCTCAACACGGGCGGTATCATGGATCTTACCGAACTTAAGGCGATCGACGGCATCAGTTCGATCGTGGTAGTCAGCCAGCTCGGCAACATCGGAGGACTCATCATCGGCGATATCATCACCGGCAAGTCCGAGCCTTCGGGAAGACTGACTGATACATGGGCCAAGCGCTATGAAGACTATCCCGGCTGGAAGGACTTCAGCCGCAACAACGGTAATACCGACGACGAGTACTATAACGAAGGTATCTACATCGGATACAGGTATTTTGATTCGTTTGATATCGAACCGAATTACTGCTTCGGCTACGGTCTCGGATATACGACCTTCGATATCGATACTAAGGCTGCATCTGTCAACGGAGATACGGTCTCTCTTGATGTCAGTGTAAAGAATACAGGTAAGCGGGCCGGCAAAGAGACGGTTCAGGTATATGTATCTGCGCCTTCAGGACGCATCGACCGGCCTTATCAGGAGCTGGCCGCATTTGCCAAGAGTTCGCTTCTCGAGCCCGGGGAAGTTGAGGAGCTCCATATCGATCTCGATACGGACAGGCTCACATGTTATGATACCGCACGAGCTTCGCGCGTGATCCCTGCGGGAGACTATATCATCCGTGTAGGTAAGTCGTCACGCGATACAAAGGCAGTGGCGGTCATAGGTGTCGCTGAAGATATCACGACTCAAAGGCTCCAAAACAAGTTCCCGGATACTGTGACGCTTGATGAGATTAAGAGGGATACCGGTATCGTTCCTTCGTTTAATAAAGATGCGGAGGATCTGCCTTCGGCGGTAAGGCTCACGCTCGACCCGGCATCGGTCAAGACTGTGACGGTCGAGTATAGCGGAGACAGGGTCGAGCTGGAGGATAAGGTCGATCATAAAGTTGTTTTCGATGATGTCCTGAAGGGCGTAAACACGATCGAGGAATTGACGGCTCAGCTGAGTATTGAAGAGATGACTTATCTCTGTGTCGGTGATTTCCATGCAGGCGAAGTGGAAGAGAATGTTGTCGGTTCGGCGTCTCTGGCGGTTCCCGGAGCTGCTGCCGAGACAACTGACAGGCTGCTCGAGTCGCGCGGTATCCCGGCACTCATACTGGCGGACGGCCCTGCCGGCCTTCGTCTGCAGCCTCACTTTAAGACAAGGGGAGAAGACGGGAAGCCTTATCAGGGCGGAGAAGTATTCGGCATCAGCTTCAACCCGTTCCCGGACGATCTGCCCGAAGATGCAGTAGACTACTATCAGTACTGCACGGCGATACCGATCGCGACGGCGCTGGCTCAGAGCTGGAATATGGAACTCATCAGGACTGTAGGACGCGTGGTCGGCGAGGAGATGAAGAGATATTATGTCCACTTCTGGCTCGCTCCCGGAATGAACATCCACAGGAATCCTCTGTGCGGACGTAACTTCGAGTACTATTCGGAGGATCCGCTGCTGGCAGGCAGATGTGCCGCGGCTGATACCGACGGCGTCCAGTCCATAAGCGGACAGGGAACGACGATCAAGCATTTCGCCGGGAACAACCAGGAAGACAACAGGATGTTCAGTAATTCACATATCTCCGAGAGAGCACTTCGAGACCTCTATCTGAGAGGCTTCGAGACGGCGGTAAAGGAATCGCAGCCCTATTCGATAATGACATCTTATAATCTCCTGAACGGCACGCATTCTGCTAACAACAGAGAGCTTATCCAGGGCGTGGCCCGCGATGAGTGGGGCTTTAAGGGTGTCATCATGACAGACTGGTTCACGGCTCAGGACACGACTTTTATGGGATATTATTCCGATATCTATCCTTATTCGTCTTCGGCAGGATGCGTCCTCGCCGGCAATGACTGGATAATGCCGGGCTGTAAAGAGAACGTCGATGAGATCCTTGAGGCCGTAGCTGCAGGTGAGGTCAGCAAGGCGGATCTTCAGTTCTGTACGCTTAATATCCTGAAGATGGCGGTCAAGTGTTTCTCATAAGCTTTGATGACGTCCGTCCGTGCTTCGTAAGACCGGATCTTTGTCGGGTTCGCAACAATCGAATGCTTGTGATACACTATGTGCGTTGATTTTACGGTAAGAGGCGCATATGGAAGAGATCTACGAGTCTGATTTTTACAATGTCTTATTTGACAAGAAATACAATGCCGTCATCCTGACCTGGCTTAAATGCGAGGAGAGCGAAGCTTTCCGTACGTCAGTCATGCATGCGGCCGACATCGTTCGTAAGCATAACGATGCCATCCTTGTCGTGGACAGGACTTCCGAGCCCATGGTTACCGCAGACGACCGTAAGTGGGTCCGGAAGAACGTCATTCCCGCATTTAAACGTGCCGGGCTTAAGAGGATCATCTTCATCTCTCCGCGCTATGACGAGTCTTCCGAAGTGGCGGAAGAATCAGATCATATCAGGAGAGCTGTGTACGAAGAGTATCCTGATGCGCTTTTCGCCTATGAATTCAGAGTAGACCGATATAAGACAGCCGACGAAGTGTACGAGCTCCTCGGACGCGACATCAAGCTTGACGCATCCGAAGAAGTCTCAGGTATGACTAAGGTACAGGCCCTCGAGTACATGGGCCTGAAGCCTGACGCTAACGACTTCCTGAT
>OMQY01000312.1 GCA_900313405.1 uncultured Eubacteriales bacterium | reverse complement strand
TGTCCTCAAGCTCCATTATTCGGGCTTCTTCTCCTCAGTTTTCTTGGGAGCGGCTTTCTTTGCTGCAGGCTTCTTGGAAGAAGACTTCTTCGCAGGAGCTGACTTGGAAGGAGCAGAGGTCTTGGCCTCAGCCTTCTTTACTTCAGGCTTCTTATCTTCATCGGCCTTCTTCTCGGCAGCAGGCTGCTCTTCTTCCAAAGGCATGCCGGTGATGAGAGAATAGAGTCCTTCATACTCGCGGGCGCTCTTCTTCCATGAATAATCTCCGCTCATTCCGGCCTTGATAAGCTTGTCCCAAACATCCTGATGATTTCTGTAAAGGTCACAGGCATACTTGGTAACGAACAGGAATTCATGAGCATTGATATTTGCAAATGAGAAGCCGTTGCCTTCACCGGTAAACTCGTTATAAGGAATGACAGTATCCTTGAGTCCACCCGTCTCACGAACAACGGGAACGGTTCCGTATGCCATGGATACGAGCTGGGACAGTCCGCAGGGTTCGAACAGTGACGGCATGAGGAATATATCGGCACCCGCATAGATCGTGTGGGCAAGTCCGGAATCAAAGTCTATGCAAGCGCACATCTTTCCGGGATTGCGGTTAGCCGTATCCACCAGAGCTCTCTCGTAGTAATTATCACCCGTACCGAGTATTACGATCTGCATTCCGTCATAGAGCATCTCGTCCAATACATACAGCAGAAGATCCAAACCTTTCTGATCGACAAGTCTGGAGATCATGGCGCAAAGAGGAGCGCCCGGGTTGACTTCAAGACCCAGCTGCTTCTGCAATGATTCCTTGCAGGCAGCCTTTCCCTTCTTGTAAGTCTTGATATCATACTTGACCGGGATCTTATCATCCTTCTTAGGATTGTATTCCATATCGTTGATACCGTTCAGGATACCCGATACTTTATACGCATACTTCTGAAGAGTATAGTTCAAACCCTCGCCGTAATAATCGGTCATGATCTCATATGAGTATGTGGGAGAAACGGTAGTAACAGAATTCGAGAAAACGATACCCGCCTTCATGAAGTTGATCGCGCGGTCCTTGATGCAGAATTCCTCTTTAAGATACTCATCGGGAAGATCGAGCATCTCTCTTACGACATCCGTAGCATGCACACCCTGATACTTAAGGTTGTGGATAGTAAAGACAGTCTGGACATTCGTGTGATAACCGTGCTTCTTGAAATGAGCATCAAGGATCAACGGCATCATGCCGGTCTGCCAGTCGTTGCAGTGCAGAACGTTAGGCTCGAAGTTCATGAAGTCGCCCATGAAGTCAAGGACTGCTCTCTGATAGAAGCAATAACGCTCGATATCAAATACATACTCGACATAGATCTGGTCGAAGTTGAAATAATACTCGTTATCTACGAAGTAGAAGATAGTCCCGTTCTTCTCAAGCTGGAACAGACCTGCATAAAGAGATCTCCATCCCATCCTAACGAGTTTCCAGCCCAGGAACTGCATCTCATCCTGATACTTGATCTTGATCTTCTTGTACAAAGGAAGGATGACTCTTGCATCTATATTGTCTTTGTTAAGCTCAACGGGAAGCGCTCCGACAACGTCTGCAAGGCCGCCGACCTTGACGAAGGGGCTTACCTCCGATGAGGCAAATAAAACTTTGATCTTTTCCATAATCAGATACCTGCTCCTTTCCCGATGACTACAGGGTAATCAGGGTGTCCGACAAGTCTTACGCCCGGCCTTACGAATGAATTCTTATCAAGGATTACATTCTCAAGGTGGCAGTTCTCGGAGATGTGAACGTCCTGCATTACCACGCAGTTCTTGACCGTGGTGTTCTTTGAAACTGTAGCGCTTCTGAAGATTATCGAATGATCGATGTTACCGTAGATACGGCAGCCGTCGGAGATGATCGAAGTCTTGACCTCAGCGTTGTCAAAGTAAAGAGTGGGAGCTTCATCCTTAACCTTCGTGTAGATAGGCTTGCCGCTCCAGAAAAGGTCTTCCCTTGTCTCGTCCTTGAGCAGTGACATGGAGGCATTAAAGTAAGTCTGCACATTGTTGATCCTCAGCGCAGTGCCTGCATACTCATAAGCAAAGACCTTGATCTCATCGAACATCTTAACCATCGAGTGAAGTCCGAAGTGTGTGGCGCCGTGGCTCATCTGTCTGGAGATGATATCTATGAGCATATCTCTTCTCAGGCAGATAATTCCGAGAGACGTCTTATTGGAAGTAGCCTTCTGAGGATTATAGAGCATATCCTTTACAAAGCCCTTCTCATCTGTCTCGAGGATATAGCAGGGATGTCCATACTTCAGGGCATCGCGGTTATACATAACGGTAAGATCCGCTCCGCTCTCCTCGTGCGCCTTGATCATATCGTCGAATGTGCAGTTCAGTATGATATTGGAATTTGCAACAACCGCATATGTCGATCTTGAATGACTCAGGAAATCGATAACGCCTGCAAGTTCTTCATCACCTGTGATATTAGAAGCTTCTGAATTGACATAAGGCGGCAGGATGTGCAGTCCGTCATTCTTGCGGTCCAAAGACCAGGGTGAACCTGTGCCCAGGTGATCCATCAGAGACTTATACTTATTGTAGGTCAGGATGCCGACATTCTTGATCCCGGAATTGACCATATCAGAGAGCATGAAGTCGATGATCCTGTATCTTCCTCCGAACGGCACCGCCGATAAAGCACGGGGACCGGAAAGCTCACCCAATGCGATCTTCTTATTGTCGGCCAGTATGAGGCCCATAACATCATTAAACATTTATCTTTCCTCCTTCTGACCTTTCTTATACTCTGAATTTCTCTTCGATCACGGAAGCATCGCCCGCATCGATATCCGAATCTATCATGCTGTTGCCCGGAATGACTGCGCCGTCCTTGATCTTGAGACCGCGCTCGAATACGCAGATACCTTCAGAGCAGATCTT
>OMQY01000314.1 GCA_900313405.1 uncultured Eubacteriales bacterium | reverse complement strand
TTATCTCATTTAACAAGCCGACCGCCTTCTGCACCTCATCAATGATCAGAGGCCAGGGGTGTGACTCGAAGAAGGCACGCGGATTCGTTAATGCCAAGTCCAATTCTTCGGCATCATCAAGAGTGACAAATTCAAATTTATCCCCAAACAACATATTTACAGTAGTAGTCTTTCCAACCTGCCTGCTTCCGTACAAGGTAATGACCTGAAATGAATTAGCAGCATCGAGCAGGACTTTCTCTATATCTCTCTTTATATACATCTGTCTGCCTCCTTCCTTGAATATATGATAATGTCATTTTGCGATTAAATCAATAGTCGACTATGGATTTAATCGCATTTTTCTTGAGTGTCTAACAAAACCCCTCCCGTCTGCTGACGGAAGGGGTCGGGATCCATTATCTTACTGTTGATCAGATCTTGCAGGGCTTGATCTTCCAGATCTCCTCTGCGTACTCGCTGATAGTTCTGTCAGATGAGAACTTGCCGGAGTTGCAGATGTTGATCCAGCACATCTTGGCCCACTTCATCTCGTCCTTGTAATCCGTATAGAGTCTGTCACGTGTCTTACGATAATCATCGAAGTCACCCAGTACGTAGTACGGATCGCCGGGCTGCCAGTTGGTGCCGTAGAGGATGCCGTTATAGAGATCGCGGAACATTCCGGTTCCCTGATCATCGAAAGAGCCGTCTACCAGGCGGTCAAGAGCCTTCTTGATGCCGGGGATGTTCTCATACTGCCATGTAGGGTTGTAATAAGCCTTGGTGGCAGCCATATCGCCTGCTCTGCAGCCGAAGATATAGATGTTGTCGTTGCCGACGGACTCACAGATCTCGACATTAGCGCCGTCCATCGTACCGAGAGTAACGGCACCGTTCATCATGAACTTCATGTTACCTGTACCGGAAGCCTCGAGACCTGCTGTAGAGATCTGCTCGGAAACATCGGCTGCGGGGAACATCTTCTCACCGTTGGAAACATTGTAGTTCTCGATGAAGACGACCTTGAGTCTGCCCTTCATGGCAGGATCGGAATCGATGAGCTTGGCGATCTCGTTGATGAACTTGATCGTGGCCTTTGCACGGAAATAACCGGGAGCTGCCTTTGCACCGAAGATGATCGTTACCGGAGGCATATCGAGCTTCGGGTTCTCCTTGAGCCTGTCGTAAAGGTTCAGCGCATAGAGCGCGTTCAGGAGCTGCCTCTTGTACTCGTGCAGTCTCTTGATCTGGATATCGAAGATCGAATCGGGATCGAGCTCGATGCCCTGGCTCTTCTTAAGGAATGCTGCCAGCTTCTCCTTGTTGTTGCGCTTGATGGCGAGGAACTTCTTCATTACGGCCTCGTCATCCTTATACTTCTCGAGCTTCTTAAGCTCATCGAGCGTTGTTACCCACTTATCGCTGCCCAGGAGTTCCGTAAAGAGCTCACCGAGTTCGGGATTACATGTTCTGAGCCATCTTCTGGGGGTTACGCCGTTCGTCTTGTTGGAGAACTTCTCAGGATAGATCTGATACCAGTCCTTGAGTGTCTCATTCTTAAGGATATCGGTATGCAGAGCAGCAACACCGTTAACGGAGTGAGATCCGTAGATGGCCATCCATGCCATCTGAACCTTACCGTCTGCGAGAGGGCTCATCTTGTCGATAAGCTCGGAATAAAGTCCTGCCTCATACATCTGAGCGCGGAACTGATTATTGATACCCTCGACGATCTCGAAGATCCTGGGGAACAGGAAACGGAAGATGGAGATATCCCACTTCTCGAGAGCCTCGGCCATGATGGTGTGATTCGTATAAGCGAAGGTCGCCTTAACGATCTCCCATGCATCTTCCCAACGGACGCCGTTCTCGTCTACCAGGATCCTCATGAGCTCGGGGATACCGATAACGGGGTGAGTGTCGTTGAGCTGGATGGAATTATACTTTGCAAAATCCTTCAGATCGTCGCCGTGTACTCTCTTGTACTTACGGACGATGTCCTGCAGGGAAGCAGATACGAAGAAGTACTGCTGTCTTACACGGAGGACCTT
>OMQY01000315.1 GCA_900313405.1 uncultured Eubacteriales bacterium | reverse complement strand
GAATAACATACAAAGAATGAAGATTGGTCATTTATGTATGTTTAAGCACCTCGAAAATACCTACAAAAAAGGCAATGTAGACACTTTTGTAGGTTGGCTTCTCCCCCAAACATACAAGAATAGAACTATCTTTTTCTATGTAGGTATCATCCATAAGGTCAAAATTAGAATCATTCTAAGATTGTCATCAATTGTCGGGTTTTGTCATGAATTGTCGGCAATTTTCAGCCAAATTGCGACTCCAACGGTTTACCATTCAGATAAAGAGACGAGGAGGTATTCAACAGTGGTTGGAGTAAATGCGAACGATGTCAAGGCAAGAGTCGAAGAGAGGATTGTCTACTTGAAAAGGCTGATCGATCACGAGACCAGGAAGCTTGGTGATGATACGACAGATCAGCTCAACAAGTGTTCGCTCATTGTGGCGAAGAAAGACAAAGGCTATCAGTATTACATTGAGGAAAACGGTAAAAAAGGGAAGACCAGATCATATGTCGGGAAAGAGAGGATGGAGAGTGCCAGGACTCTTGCTCAGAACAGCTATGATCATAAACTGCTGACTATTGCCCGGGAGGAGCTTCGCACTTTGGAAACGTTTTTACGCACATATGATGCCAAATCCGATCGTCTGGAGGACTGTTATCGTAAGTTGAGTGACGCTCGCAAGATGCTGGTCTTGCCTACTGTCCCGCCCGCCGAACTATATGCGGCGCAGTGGCAGGAGGCTGATTATAAGCGAAAAGAATTCAAAGAGGGGCAACAGTGCCCTTGCAAGCAAGTTGCTCGCTTGTGTGCTATAATGCGCGCATGGACGGGATGACAGACAAGGTGACTGACAAGAAGTCGGTCAAGATAATAATCGCGGCGCACAAGGAGTGCGATCTTCCGAGAGATGAGATCTATCTCCCGTTATTTGTCGGTGCGGCCGGACACCGCGGAGAGGAAGGTTTTGAGATCCCCGCGGGATTTACCCCTGATGACACCGGCGACAATATCTCGGATAAGAATCCTTATTACTGTGAACTGACCGGGCTTTATTGGGCGTGGAAGAATCTGGATGAGGACTATATCGGGCTCGCGCACTACAGGAGATTGTGGGGCAGGAAGGGCAGCAAGGAAGCACCTTTCGATAGGGTTCTGACAAGAGAGGGTTTTGAACGGCTGATCGACGAGCACAGAGATATGAGGGTAATAGTCCCGAAGAAGCGCAGATACTTTATCGAGTCGCTCGCTTCGCATTATGAGCATACACATAACAAGGCACATCTTAAGACGGCTCGAGATATCATCAGCGAGAGATGCCCCGAGTATCTGGACAGCTGCGACAGAGTCTTTAAGCAGACGTGGGGCTATATGTTTAATATGGCGATCATGGACAGGGAGGCTCTCGATCAGTACTGCAGATGGCTGTTCCCGATACTCGACGAGCTGCTGGAGCGTACGGAAACAGCCGATTTATCGGCATTTGATGCAAGATTTCCGGGCAGAGTCGCCGAGATATTGTTTAATGTGTGGTTGGACTTTAGCGTGAATATAGGTAATATTAGTAAGCGTAGTATTATCGAGATTGACTACTTTGAGGCCGGGAGTATTAACTATCTCAAGAAGGCGGGGGCTTTTCTGAGAGCGAAGTTTACCGGCAGAAGATATAAGAAGAGCTTCTGAGAAGAAGCGGCAGAACGCATCAGGGGCGGAGTTGTGTCAGATGAGTGAATTGACGAAGACATATAAGAGGACCAAGCGGAACCTTATGAAGAACCGCTTTCTCTTTGAGCAGCTGGTCAAGAGAGATTTCTCGCATAAATATAAGGGAACGATGCTGGGAATGGGCTGGAGCATCCTGGCTCCGCTCCTGCAGTTGCTCGTTCTGAAGATAGTATTTACGGAGTTCTTCGGAAGGAATACGCCGCACTTTACGATCTATCTGTTCTCCGGTGTTACCGTAATGAATTACTACCGCGAGGCGACGACTAACGGCATGACGAGTCTTGTCAGCAACGCGTCTATCCTGACCAAGATCAAGGTGCCCAAGTACCTGTTTCTTCTGAGCCGTAATGTCTCGGCGCTCGTTAACTATATGTTGATCCTTATTGTCTATTTGCTGTTCTGCATTATGGACGGGATCGATTTTCACGCTAATTTCATACTTCTGGTATTCCCCGTGTTGTGTCTGCTGGTAATGAATATCGGCGTCGGCATGGTGCTGTCGGCTCTGTATGTTTTCTTCAGGGATATGACATATCTTTACAGTATCTTCCTTATGATCCTGAACTATCTGTCTGCCATCTTCTATACGATCGACAGGTTCAGTCCCAAGGTTCAGAGGATGTTCCTCATGAATCCGGTCTATGTCATCATTAGATACTTCAGGCTCCTGGTCATCGACGGAGTCGTTCCATCGCTTCAGTATCACGCTCTTTGCGCCGGTTATGCGCTGTTCTTCCTGATACTCGGAAGCATTTTCTACAAGTCGCTGAATAATAAGTTCGCTTATTATTTCTGATCGGGGGAAAACATGGCAGTTATTGAATGTAATGATGTAAGCATCAAATATATATCCGGTGACATTAAGCAGATCGGTCTTAAAGAGTACGTCATGCGTAAGCTGACCGGCAGGTTCAGCAAGCGTGTTTTCTGGGCTGACAAGCATATCTCGTTTACTCTCGAAAAGGGTGACATGTTGGGCATTATAGGTTCCAACGGCGCCGGCAAGAGCACCCTGCTCAAGGCGATCACGGGCGTTATGCAGCCTGCCGAGGGCAAGATCCATGTCAAAGGTGATATTGCAGCTCTCTTAGAGCTCGCCAGCGGCTTCGATCCCGACATGACAGTTCGCGAGAACACCTATTTAAGAGGTGCCATGCTCGGATATACCAAGGAGTTCCTGAATGCAAAATATGACGAGATAATCGCTTTTGCCGAACTCGAGGATTTCCAGGATTACACATTTAAACAGTTATCCAGCGGTATGAAGAGCCGTCTGGCTTTCTCCATCGCATGTCTTGTCGAACCTGATATCCTGATCCTCGATGAGGTCTTGAGTGTCGGCGACGGTGCTTTCCGCAAGAAGAGCGGCGACAAGATGAAGGATATCCTTAGCGGCGGCGTTACGGGGCTTCTCGTATCTCACGCAGTAGGTCAGATCAGAGAGCTCTGCAACAAGGTCCTCTGGCTCGATCACGGCAATCAGATCATATTCTCGGATGATGTCGAGAAGATCTGCGATGCCTATGAGGAATTCCTTGAGACCAAGAAGCTTCCCGAGAACGAGGCTGATTTTGACGTTATGGCGATCGCTTATAACGAGAGGCTCAAGGCAGAGCGCGAAGCCAAGAAGGCCAAAGAAGTGGCAAAACTTGAAAAGGTCATCGAAGACGGTAATAATGACAGTGTGGTCGAGGCGGCGGTAAGGATCCTCATGAAGAATTCTCCGAAGCTTCTCAATATGGACGAGATCAAGAGCAAAAAGTGACATAAGCTAAGTAATCGCGGAGGAACTTATGAAGTTGGAACTACGAGCCGATTCTGTGTCTAAGTATCGACAGGAATTAATGGGCTTAAGCATCCTCGGGATCCTGGTGTTCCATTTCTTCCAGGACTGCAGGAGCGGCGATTACAACTATACTGATTACGCACGTTTCTATTATGACCACATCGGATCATCCTGCGTAGATGTCTTTTTGTTCTTATCCGGATTGGGACTTTACTATTCTCTCAAGAAGAACGGTGACATAAAGAGATTCTATTCCAGAAGGTTCAGCAAGATACTGATACCTTATTTCCTGGTCGCGGTCCCGACTTTTATCTATATGGATGCGGTATTAGAGGATTCCGTTTCCCTGATGTTCAAGGACCTGTTCTTTATTACGTTCCTGAAGGACGGCGACATTCTTTTCTGGTATATCCTCCTGATGGTGATCTGCTATCTGTTTACACCGCATCTGTTCGGATATATAGATTCCGCAGAGGATGATCATGAAGTATACGGCAGGATGTTCGCGTTGATCTCTTTTGTTCTGGTATGTGTCCTGGCGTTGCAAGTCAATGCCGATGATTTCTTTAGAAGGACCAATATCATGTTCCTCAGGATCCCGGCATTTATCGGCGGCATGGTGATGGGGCGTCTCTGTTATTCAAAGACGAAGCTGGGATCGGGATTTATCATGATATCGCTGCTCGCGATCTATCTTAATTACCACGTTGCCATCTCGTACATCTATACTCTCAGGATGGTAATTGCATTGACCGCGATCTGTGCCGCAGTCCTGATCGCTCTGATATCAGACATATTGCTGTCGAAGCTTAAGCTCTTCAGCAAGATCATATTCCCGGTCTTGAGATGGGTCGGAAAATATACACTGGAACTGTACATCTGTCATGTTGCAGTCAGAAGGATACTTAATATTAAGGACATACCGACCTACCGTTATCGCAACGAGCTGCTCATGCTCGGAATAAGTATCCTTGCCGTGGCGATCGTCCGCCTGTTAACTCTTCTGATAAATAAGTCATATGACAGGAAAACTTCGAGAAATGTTGAGAACTAAGATCAGATCAATGTTCAATATGATAAGAGCCGTGATGAGAAGGCCGGAGATAGTCCGGTCGAAGGTCTTCGTTATGACCTTCGATAATTCCTACAGCTGTAATCCTGCCGCGATAGCAGACGAACTGCTCGCGACCGGTAAGGATATCGATATCGTATGGGCAGTCACGGACAAGACGGACAAGTCTCTTTTCCCCGAGGGTGTACGTACTGTAAACCGCGGCAGCCGCGAGATGTTCACCGAGATGAGATCAGCCCGCATCTGGCTTGATAACGGTCTTAACTGCGTGTGGTATTTTATGCCCAAGCGCAAGGGGCAGATCTATATCAACACCTGGCACGGCAGTCTCGGCATCAAGAGGCTGGGCGGAAACATCTCATGGCGGATGCGCGCTAAGACGTGCCGGCGTAAAACGGACTATATGATCTCCAACAGCAGGTTCGAAGAAGAAGTATTCGCTTCGACATACTGGAAGGGGGTTCCGTGCCTCCGATACGGACATGCGAGAAATTCTGTCCTGTGTGACGAGGCGAAGTTCCCGGAGACTGCTACCCGTGTAAGAAAGACACTCGGTATCTACGACGGCAGGAGGATCCTGCTTTATGCTCCCACGTTCAGAGACAGCGGGAACGATTTCCCTAAGCCGGAGTGGGACAAAGTCACAGCGGCGCTTAAGGAACGGTTCGGAGGAGACTGGATCATCACATCGAGACTTCATATGAAGGACCGGGACAAGTCCTTATCTTCTGTCGAAAACGTTATCGACGTATCAGCATATCCTTCCATCGCCGACCTGATGATCGCGGCTGATGTTGCCGTTACTGATTATTCCAGCTGGATCTATGACTACATACTGACGGGTAAGCCGGGGTTTGTTTTCGCGCCGGATAAGGATGAATATGAGAAGTCGAGAGGCCTTTACTACCCGCTCTCCGATACGCCTTTTGATATATCGGTCGACACGGACGGTCTGTGTTCCGGCATCAGGGGATTTGATGCGCAGGATTATAATAACAGGGTCAGGGCATTCCTCGAGGATAAGGAATGCTGTGACGATGCCGACGCCGCAAAGCGCGCTGCGCAGTTTATAATGGATAAGTGTTCTGACATAGTATAAAATATATTGATACATTTGATTACGTGAGGTTATACATATGAATGTCGCACTGATATTCGCAGGAGGCACGGGTAAGAGAATGCATTCGGGTAATATCCCGAAGCAGTTCCTGGAGCTGAACGGCAAGCCGATCATCGTTCATACGATAGAGCATTTCGATAAGCATCCGGAGATAGATGCCATAGTTGTCGTCTGCATCGAAGGCTGGATAGATTTCCTTAAAGATAAGCTTAAGGAATTCGGCATCACCAAGGTCATCTCGGTCGTACCCGGCGGTGCGACGGGTCAGGGCTCCATCCGTAACGGTCTTTATGAGATCAGGGACAAGGTCGAAGCCGACCCCTCGGAAGTCATCGTTCTTATCCATGACGGCGTAAGGCCTCTTATCAATGACAAGCTGATATCCGACAATATCGCGACAGTCACGGAATTCGGCAATGCCATTACGGTAGTTCCCGCCATCGAGACGATCATCGAGATCGACGATGAGGAGAATATCACCAAGGTTGCCGACCGTTCCAGATGTAAGCTCGCACGTGCGCCTCAGAGCTTCTATCTGGCAGATATCCTCGACGCTCACAGAAGATCGCTCGAAGAAGGTATCGAAGAGATGATCGACTCCGCCATGCTCATGCGCTATTACGGTGCGGTCCTTCATACGGTCGTAGGTCCCGTCGAGAATATCAAGATAACCACGCCGATGGACTACTATGTCTTCAAGGCGATGGTCGAACTTAAGGAAAACGGTCAGGAGGACTTTTGATAAATGTCTGCCATCCTTGATAAAGATTATCTCGATATAGCAACATCCGACATATATAACAGAGAGGACCTTTACGGTTCCACCATCCTTATTACCGGTGCGACCGGACTTGTGGGAATGTTCATCGCCAAGTCCTTCCTGTTCATGAATAAGAACAGCAACGCAGGCATAAGGCTCATACTTCCCGTGAGAAATAAGGAGAAGGCCGCCAAGGTCTTCGAGGGTGACGACTTAAGCGCCGTTACTTTTGTCTACGGTGACATAACCGATACTCTCGATATCGAGGGCGGTGTTGACATGATCATCCACTGTGCCAGTGTCACGACATCGAAGATAATGGTGACCAACCCTGTCGAGACGATACACATCTCTTACGAGGGTACGAGGAAGATGCTCGAACTTGCCCGTGATAAGAAGGTCAAGTCAATGGTATATGTTTCCTCGATGGAGGTCTACGGTTCAACTAAGGAAGAGGATAATCCGATAACCGAAGAGAAACTGGGCTATATCGATGTCCATAATGTCAGGAGCTCATACTCGGAGGGGAAGAGGATCTGCGAGTTGCTGTGTGCGTCATATGCAGACGAATACGGGGTTCCCGTTAAGATCGCGCGTCTTGCCCAGACCTTCGGTGCAGGTGTACCTTCTACCGATACGCGAGTCTTCGCACAGTTTGCCAGATGTTATATCAACAGGGAAGATATCGTCCTTCATACCAAGGGCGGCTCCGTCGGCAACTACTGCTACACTGCAGATGTCGTTCGCGGCATACTCTGCATCCTCACCAAGGGAGTTAACGGTGAAGCCTATAATGTAGTCAACGAGAACACATCCATGATGATACGCGAAGTGGCTTCCATGATCGCTGACGATATGTGCGAAGGCAAGATCAAGGTCGTATATGACATACCGGAACAGAATTCCTACGGCTATGCTCCCGAGACCAAGATGCGGCTGTCTTCTCAGAAGATACGTGACCTCGGATGGAATGCCACATACGATCTTCCTGATATGTACCGCAGGATGATCGCCTACTGGAGCGAATAAGATGAAGTCACTGGCAACAGCCGACGTCATCAGACGGGCCAAGATCGAAGGGTGTGTTGAACTTACCCCCGGGCAGCTTTCCGAACTTCAGGATAAGCTCTACATGATGATCGGTGACATATTAAATGCGGCAGAAGCTTCGGATACGGAGATATATCTCGGAGGCGGTTCTGCTCTCGGTGCATACCGCCACGGCGGGATAATCCCATGGGATGACGATGTCGATCTTATGATCACCAGAAGTCAGTTTGAGAAGTTCATAGAGACGTTTGTCCGAATGTATAACGATAAATACCAGGTCCGTATTCCCGGCAAGACTTCCGGACACAATCTGCTGTTCACGCAGATCAGGCTCAAGGGAACGTCAGTGCGTTCGAGAGATGACGTCAACAACGACGAGTGCGGGCTGCCGATCGATCTGTTTGTTATCGAGAATACCTATGATAATGCCGTAAGAAGGAACTGGCACTGTTTCAGGAGCATGTTCTACGGATTCGCCGTATCTTCACGTAAGTTCTATCGCGATCGCAAAGAGCTCAAGCCTTTTATCAAGGGTAGCGGCAGCACGAAGCTTCGTATAATGGCATCGATCAAGACGGCATTCGGATTCCTGATCTCTTTCAAGGATATCGACTGGTGGGTAAGAAGAGGCGACAGGTGTCATGCTGCGTGCCGGGATGACAACAGCAGGTTTGTTACCGTGCCCACAGGTCGAAAACATTTTCGAGGAGAAATGTACAAGCGACGCGACTATCTTCCGGGTAAAAAGATAAGCTTCGGTCCTTATGAACTGTCATGCCCCGGAGACATTAAAGGATACTTGGGAAGATTATACGGAGATTACGACAGAATACCCGAAGAAGACGAGCGTGAACACCATATTTATATGGAACCGTTCCACCTCTGAGCGTTTGACATCATAATGTGGAAATATTAACATTAAATGTCAGGATCTTGATCGTGGAGGAACATCAGTGGGTACAGAAGATTCGGTAATCGGCAATCTGATAACCGTTGTTTACATAAGTAACGGCGATAATGAACTCGATAAGGTTACAACGGGTTCATTGTCCGCACAGACAATGACTGAGAAGGTCGGTTATGTTTTATTTGCTCCTGAACCTACAGAGGCTATGAGAGCGTTTGCCGATGCTCATAATGCGGTGATCCTCACATCATCGGGAAGCAAGGCGTCTGATTATAACCGTGCTGCCGAATACGTCAGTCCGATCGGATTTGCAACCTTCGTCGAGAGCGGTGATAAGTTTGCTCCTGATTATCTCGAACTGATGTCCGAATCCATGGAAGTGAAGCATCCTTCAGTGAGCAAGTATTACCTGCTCGGAATGCCGACAAAGGTCTCCGGTCTTAATGGTGAGAAGGATATCTTCTCGTCCCGTAAGGAAGAGCCTCAGAGAAGAGAGATAAATCTTGAGAAGATGTTCTCTACGATACCGACTTTTATGCGCGGCACGTGGATCAGAGGCGACTACTACGTCAATCACAGATTCAGTGAAGATCTCGTCTATGAGTACGAGAGGGAATACCTTTACAATGCTGCTGTCAAAGAGCCTCTGATGCTGTTCGACAGCCGTACCGAATACACATTTAACGGCATTACCGAGAAGGACTTCAGATTGTGTCCCGATGTCTATGAGAGGGATTATTATTTTGAGCGCCTGGATGAGATAGAGAAGATCGCCTCTGATATGAAGGCGAAGCACGGACGTGTTCCGACTGTCATTCAGTATCAGATCGACTATGCGCTGTCAGCCAGGATGGATGCCAATCTCAACAACCGTAATAAGCACATCATCGCGGAAGAAGATGCGATAGGATATATCACTTCATGGAGCAGGCTGCTTCAGTATCTTGATGACGATATCATCCTTAATTTCTTCAATATGGGATTTGCCGTTACGGATGTCATGCTCCAGAGGATGCTCCTCAGGATCAAGTATAACGATCCTGAACTGAACTTCGATTACTACGACTTCGACAAGAAGATGTATTACGGCAAGGGAAAGAATATCTCTAATCCCTTATCCAAGCATTCGGTCGATATCATCTATATGGAATGTAAGGAAGGAAATCTTCATATCGACGCAGTGTGCGCCGATCTTTACGACCTTGATGCAGGTGACTTCGAGTGTGTAGTAGGCGAGGATGTTTTCGATATAAGATATACCGAGCGTTATGCACATACCAAGATCTTCGGTGTGGCCGTATATAAGAAGAGGGCGTTTGAAGTTGACGTTGTCCTTGAAGATAAGGTGGAGCAGAGGATCAAGTTCAGATACACGCGTGATAACAAGAGCGTCTTCATTCCGATAACGTTCGGTTCTCACTTCAGCCGTCT